>CAYMMH010000055.1:0-4104 GCA_964391525.1 uncultured Gammaproteobacteria bacterium
TGATCATGATGCCATTTTAGGTTGGTTGAAAAAAATAAAAGAACCGAAACCTAAACATATTTTTGTTATTCATGGTGAAGAAGAAGCCAATAATATTATGGCTAAAGAAATTTCTAAGAAAATAAAAAGTAATTCCATTATTCCTGAGTATGATCAAATTTATGAATTTTAATTATAAATAATAATATGAAAAAATTGATTTACAGACCTTTTTTAATAATTTTAGTTATAATTTGTTTGGCAGCTTTATTTTTTCTATTCAAACCTTTTTTAATAGAAATAATAATCGCTACAGCTATTGTTTCTGTTTTTTATAATTGGTATGAAAAATTAGCTAAATTTTTATGGAATAAAAAATATTTGGCTTCATTTTTGATGTGTTTATTATTATTATTGATAGTTATAATTCCAGCTACTAGATTCATTATTTATACTTCTCAAAAAGCGTCCGTAGCCTATAATTCGGTAAACGAAGTTTTGAGTAAGGCTGATTTTATAAAATCCGGCATACTTGATAGACTCAACATCAATGATTCCAGCCAGGAAATTGTAAAAAATTTTATAATTGATGTTACTTCTAATATTAAAAATTGGTTGGTTAGCGGAACTTCAGCTTTCGTAAAGGGAACAACTAACTTTATTTTGTCTTTGGCTATTATAGTTTTAACTATGTTTTTCTTTTTTGTTGAAGGTAAAAATTTAGCTAGAAAGATAATAGCTTTGTCTCCCTTGCCAAATAATTATGATTTAGAGATTATAAGAAAATTTAGGGTAGTAAGTAGGACAACTTTTATATCAGTATTTGTTACCGCTTTTATTCAAGGTCTTTTAGGTAGTCTAGGATTTTTAATAATTGGTTGGTCTTTTATATTTGTTTTTGTTATTATGGCTTTCTTGTCCCTTATTCCTTATATAGGTTCATCCATTTTTTATGTTCCGGCCGGAATTTATCTTATTCTAACTGGTCAGATTTGGCAGGGAATATTTATCTTGGTTTGGTGCTTCTTAGTAGTAAGTAATATGGATGAATTAATTAGAGCTTATATTATAAAAAGTAAAGCTGAAGTTAATCCAATTTTCGTTGTTTTTTCCATTATTGGTGGAATAGCATGGTTTGGGTTTTGGGGAGTTATAATAGGTCCTTTAATTATTTCTTTAGCGGTTACCATCTTTCATTTATACGAATTGGAATATGATGGTAGTTTAGAAAAATAAATAATATATATGAAAAATAAATATAGAATTATTTTATTGTTTTTAATTATCGTTTTAAGTATTTTTTTTATTATTCTTAATTTTTATGTATTAAGTGAAAAAAAATATTTAAAAAAAGAAATTATTGATGATTTTAAAAGAATAAGTGATGATCGCGGTCGTTTTTTTAATTTATTATTAAATGAAAATGATTCTTATCCTGATAATGAACAAGTAATGGTTGATTATAAAAAGGAAATAAAGTTTTTGTTTTTTGGAGATTTAATGTTGGATCGTAATGTAAAAAATAAGATTGATAAATATGGTTTAGATTATTTATTGGATAAATTAAAAAGTGATAATTTTACTGAGAGCTATGATATAGTAGCTTGTAATTTAGAAGGAGCTGTAAGCGATGGTGGACAACATTATAGACCCGATAATCTTTATGATTTTGCTTTTGCTCCTAAATTAATTAGTCAATTAAAGAAATATAATTTTAATTATTTATCTGTTGCCAACAATCATTTATCAGATCAAGGTAGTAAAGGAATACAAAAATTTAAGTTCAGAAAATTTCTATTATTCTGGTTGTCGTGATGCTTTTTTATCACCTTCCGAAACTTCAACTGTTATTTCTTTAGATGATACTATGCCGATTTTAAATGAGAATAATTGCTCTGATATTATTTTAAAAATAAATGGACAGAAAATAGCCATGTTAAGTATTAGTGCTGTCTATGAAGAAATTAATCAAGAAGAAATATTAAATAGAATAAAAAAATTAAAAATGGAAAGTGATTGGTTAATAGTTAATTCTCATATCGGTATTGAATATCAAACTTTATCCAATAAAAAACAAAAAGATTTATATCATGCTATGATTGATGCTGGAGCTGATGCGATTATTGGTCATCATCCCCATGTTTCTCAAGAATATGAAGTATATAAAGAAAAACCAATTTTTTATTCCTTAGGTAATTTTATTTTTGATCAATATTTTTCAGCTGAAACTCAAAGTGGTTTAGTTGTTTCTTTAACTTTTAATGTTGATAAAAGTATTAATTTTGATGTTTACAAAACAAAGACTGAGGGCAGTAAATTGATAGAAATAACAAAAATTGAAAAAACCCTTTAAATATTGCCTTATTTTTTAAAAATGCTATAATATATACATAAAATAATAATTAATTCTTTTTCGATTAGTTATTACAATTAATTAATTTATAAATTGACGAAGAATAATTTTTAAAATTATTTCTTGGTCAATAAAAAATTATGACAAAAGCACAATTAATGACTACTTTGGCCGAAAAAACTGGCTTAAGTAAGAAGGAAGTTGTAAACTTCATGGAAACATTAACTTCCATGGCTTACAGCGAAGCTAAAAAAAATGGCGAATTTGTTTTACCTGGTTTTGGTAAATTAGTTCGTTTGGACAGAAAAGCTCGAATTGGACGAAATCCAGCAACTGGGGAACAAATTAATATTCCTGCTAAAAAAGTTGTTAAATTTAAAGTTGCAAAAGCAGCTAAAGATGCTATTTTGTAATAACAAATCGTTAAAGTTTATAAAACAAAGGCGACCTGAAGGGGTCGCTTTTGTTTTTTTATATATAGTATGTATGTTTATTTAGTTGGTATAGTTTTTTTGAATTTTTCTACATATTGGCCTAAACCGCAGTGATAAAATTTATTTCTTAATTTAGCATTATCATGAGTAAATTCTATCAATGAATGAAGGCGAATAGCATAACGATTACCACAAACCTTATATTTTATTTTTTTATTCTTTATAGCTCGACGAATAGTTTTAGCGTCTATTCCACCTAATTTAGCTGATTCTGATACTGATAACCAAATCTGTCGATCTCTTTTCTTATCGGTTTTTACTTTTATTCCATTGTTATTTTTTTCTTTATTCATAATAATATTGGTTTTATTATATGTTACAAAAGGGGATTTAATTTGTCAAACTGATACTTGTTTTTTGTTTTAGCTTATGTTAAAATATTTTCATAAGTATAGAGTAAAAAACTCTATAATATATTATTTTTTTCAAGGTATTTGGCTAAATGACTAATATTTTTGTTTTATTTTTAAAAATAAAACAAAAAGATATAAGTTTAATAATTTTTAAGTAACATGAATTTCAATATAATAGAAAAATTTAAAGATAAAAATTTACAAGATCGTTTAAAGAATAAAGATCAGGTGGCTTTTGAAGAACTATATGATACTAATGCCGATGAAATTTATCGTTTCATATATTTTAAAATAGGTAAAAAAGATGAAGCTGGTGATTTGTCGTCTTTAGTTTTTTTAAAGACTTGGGAATATATTCAAAAGAATAAAATTGATCAGAACAAAACATTAAGAGCTTTGATTTATAAAATAGCTCGTAATGTTGTAGTTGATTATTATCGTGAAAAAAGACCAGAGAATATCTCTATTGATGATGAAGAAAATAAAGTTGATGTTGTTGATGATAAAAATGATATATTAACTGATGTGGAAATTAAGAATGATTACGATGATTTAATGTCTAAGGTTATGGAATTAAAAAATGAATATCGTGAAATTCTTATTATGCGTTTTGTTAATGAATTATCTTTAGATGAGATAGCCGATGTTACTGGGAAAAAGAAAATAAATATAAGAGTTATTTTACACAGAGCCATTACTGCTTTAAAAGAAATGACTGGGGAAAGTAAGATGATAAAAAGAACTAAAACTCCAGGAAAGATAAATGTTTCTAGGGTAGCAAAAAAAATTAAAAAATAGTATATAAAAATATTTAAAACAGGCGTTATATTCTAATGTCTGTTTTTTTGTTTTTTATTTAAATTAACAAAAAAATTGGTGTTTTAAGTTGTTTTCTACAAAATTTTGTAGGATATTGACTTTTATA
>CAYMMH010000056.1:0-4039 GCA_964391525.1 uncultured Gammaproteobacteria bacterium
ATTAGTTTCAGCTGGAATTTCTCCTATTGAAATTAGATTAGGTATTGAGAAAAAAGTAAAAGCTATAATTGAAAATCTAAAAAAGATAAGTAAAATTATTGATACCAAAGAAGAATTAGCTCAAGTAGCTTCAATATCAGCTAATGATAAAGAAATAGGAAAAAAAATAGCTGAAGCCATGGAAAAAGTTGGTAAAAACGGTGTTGTTACTGTTGAAGAAGGTCAATCTTTTGGAATTGAAGTAGAAGTTGTAGAAGGAATGCAATTTGATAAAGGATATGTTTCTCCATATATGATCACTAATTCAGAAAATATGAAAGCCGAATTTAGTGATCCTTTTATATTAGTAACTGATAAAAAAATTTCATCTATTCAAGAAATTTTACCATTATTAGAAAAAGTTGTTCAATCAGGGAAAAAAGATATAGTTATAATTGCCGAAGAAATAGAAGGTGAAGCTTTAACTACTTTTGTTTTGAATAAACTTCGTGGAACTTTTAATGTTTTAGGAATTAAAGCACCTGGTTTTGGGGATCGTCGCAAAGCCATGTTAGAAGATATTGCTGTTTTAACCGGAGCTAAAGTTATTTCCGAAGAACTTGGATTAAAATTAGAAAATACTGAGTTAGAAGATTTGGGTCAAGCTCGTAAAGTAATTTCTTCTAAAGATAATACTACTATTGTTGGTGGAAAAGGTGATGACAAAAAAATAAAAAATAGAATAGATCAAATTAATAAAGAAATGGAATTAAGTGATTCTAATTTTGATAAAGAAAAACTTCAAGAACGTTTAGCTAAATTAACTGGTGGTGTAGCTGTAATAAAAGTGGGAGCAGCCACTGAAACAGAAATGAAAGAAAAAAAAGATAGAATAGAAGATGCTTTAAATGCTACTAGAGCTGCTCAAGAGGAAGGTGTAGTTCCGGGTGGAGGATTAGCTTTAGCTTTAGCTGGAGAGTCTTTCAAAAATTTAAATGAAAAAAAATCAAATGAAGCTGGAGTAGCTATTGTTAATGAAGCTATCTTGGAGCCAATAAAACAAATAGCTATAAATGCCGGAAAAGATGGTTCTTTGGTTTTATACACTATTATGGAAGAACATAAAAAAGGTAATGTTAGTATTGGTTATAATGCCGCTATAGATAAATTTGAAGATATGGTTGAAGCTGGAATAATAGATCCAACTAAAGTTGTTCGTTGTGCTTTAGAAAATGCTTCTTCAGCTGCTATTATGTTTTTAACCGTAGAAACAGTGATAGTTGATAAACCAGATGATAAAAATTCTTGTTCTTGTTCAACTAATAATATGGGTGGAATGCCAGGTATGGGAATGATGTAAGTTAAAAAAGATATATAAAAACAAGAAATCCGTTAATAAACGGATTTTTTGTTTTTATATAAGTGGTTCAAAAAAAATATTTTTTATGATATAATTAATGTGTAAAATTAATTTATTTTTATGATAAAAAAACAAACTTCAAAATTTAAAAAGAAAAATATAAAAGTGGCTGTAAGTGGATATTTTAATCCTCTTCATGTAGGTCATTTAGAAATGATTGAAAAAGCCAAAAAGTTGGGTGATTATTTAGTAGTAATAGTAAATAATGATAAACAAGTGAAATTAAAAGGGAGAGTTCCTTTTATGAATGAAAAAGATAGAATAAAAATTATTAAAGCTTTAAAAGATGTAGATGAAGTTTTTTTATCTATTGATAAAGATAAAACAGTTTGTAAATCTTTAAGTAAAATAAAGCCAGATATTTTTGCTAATGGTGGAGATAGAAAAAACTTAAATGATGTTCCTGAATATAATATTTGTCAAAAATTAAATATTAAAATGGTTGATGGATTAGGAAAAAAAATAAGATCCAGCTCAATCTTAATAGCCGATGCTAACAAAAAGAAAAAATAGAAAAAAGAAATTTTATTTGTTTTTTAGAAACATGATTTTATTAATAATGTTAGTATCTTTTTTGTGTGTTTTAATATATTTAAAAGGAGTAAATTCTTCCACTCAAAATGGTGATAATAAAACCTTTGTTATTACTACTGGGCAATCGGTTGATAACATAGCTGAAAATTTAAGAAACGAAAAATTAATAAAATCAAAACTTATTTTCAAGATATATACTAAATTATCCGGAAGCCAACTTTTTTTTCAACCGGGGTCGTATAACTTAAATTCATCCATGAATATTAAAGAGATTGTCTATGATATGACCAAAAAAACATTTTTGAAACCAGAAGAGAAATTAACTTTTATTGAAGGTTGGAATTTAAATGATTATACCAGTTTAATAAAAAAGCACAATTTTAATAATGCTAATGATTTTTCAGAATTAGTTGGAAAAGTAATGTTGGATTATAGAACAATTGGAAATGATATTTATCCTTATGATTATTCAACTGATTATTCTTTTTTAGAAGACAAGCCCAAATTTTATGGCTTAGAAGGTTATTTATTTCCTGATACTTATAGATTTTTTACTGATGCTACTGCTGATGATATAGTTAGAAAAATGTTGGATAATTTTGATAAAAAACTAACAGCCAAAATAAGAAAAGATATTAGTTCTCAAAATAAAACTATTTTTGAAATTATTACTATGGCTTCTATTATCCAAAAGGAAGTTCAAAGCGAAAGTGATATGAAAATAGTTTCAGGTATTTTTTGGGATAGAATAGATAATGGTCAAGCATTAGAATCATGTGCTACTTTAGCTTATATTTTAGGTGAAAATAAAAAACAATATTCTTATGAAGATTCTAGAATTAATTCTTCTTATAATACCTATATCAATCGTGGTTTACCGCCTGGGCCAATTTCTAATCCGGGATTAAAAGCTATCGAAGCCGCTGTTTATCCAGAAAAAACAGATTATAATTATTTTTTAACTAATACCGAAAATGGTGAAACTGTTTTTAGTAAAACTTATCAAGATCATTTAATTAATAAAAATAAATATATAAAATAGCTAATATGAATGAAAAAATGAAAAAAATTTTGTTTATTTCTGTAGCCGTTGTTGTAGTAGTAATAATAATTATTTTTTTTATTTTTAAGAATAAAAATAAAAAAGAAGCAGAAACCATAGCTCCAACCGTTGAAAAACCATCCGATAATATTGATAAAAATCAGACAAGTACTGAAGATTTAATTGCATCTTCAAGGTTAATAGGTGGATTGCCAACCAGTGATGATAAATTAGGTATTAATTTTTCCGAAAGTGAAGATAATAATTTAATAGAATATATTTCTTTTTTAGATTTTTATAAAAAGAATGTTGATAACATTATTTTAAATATTCCCAATTATGAATTACCGATTAATATAAAAACAGATGTAATAAACTATTATGATATTTCTAGAAAAATAGATATTGATTCTTCTGTGGATTTTTTAAATAATAATGGTTTTGCGGTAGTAGACAATTCTTCCTTTGGTAAAAATTTTTTTGATGTATATGATGGTTTATATAAACAACAAATACCTTTGTTAATTACTTCTGATTTCTTGGTTTATTATTATCAACAAACATTAAAAGAGATTTTTAAAAATATAGAGAAAAATTTATTTTATTTTAATTTATGGGACATTAATAAATATTTATATGAAAATGCTAAAAATAGATATGAAGAAAATTTAAAGGAGGTTGGAGATGTTAATGATCGAGTATTAGAAGCACAAAGATTAGCCGCTGCTTATTTTGCTGTTTCACTAAAATTATTAGAACCTATTACTTCTCAAATTGATACTAAAAAAAATTCTAATAATGACACGCTTTTCAATTCTTTTGAGGCCGAGAAATATTCTTTTTCTGTCCCTGATTATTTAAAAGTTGATGTTGAGAAAGAAGTATCATTAATAAGAGAAGCTAAAACAACAATTAAATCTCCGGTGTTGTTATATGATAGAAATTATCAAGATTTTATTATTCCTAGCGAATATAAAAGTAATGCTAAATTAAATAATTTTTATTTAGCTACTAAATGGCTATCTTCTAATTTTCCTTTGTATTATAAAAGCGGGGAATGTTCC
>CAYMMH010000057.1:0-3964 GCA_964391525.1 uncultured Gammaproteobacteria bacterium
TTTTCATTTAAATCAATTATTTTAACATCAGAAAATTGCGACAACATAGAACGACCATCAATTATTTTATGTTTACTTTTGCCAGAAACATAAAATAATTTAGTATTAACTACGGGAAATAATTTAGTTTTAAATGTAAGAGCTAAATGAGCTGGAAAAGACTCTACTCCTAAAAATAAATCAGCTTTTTTTATTAAATCAGCTAATTTAGGAATAGAATCGATAAATATTAAACTATTAGTATTACCTTTTATTTTTTCCAAGTATTCCCTTTGTTCTTTTGTTCCTATTAAAACTACTTGATAATCTTTTTGAACTAAAATTTGAACCGCCCTAATCCATTTTTCTAAAGACCAACTTCTTTCAGAATTAAAACTAATCGGAGAAATAATGGCTAAATTTTCAAATCCTATATTACAATCTGAAAGATTATAAAACTCAGATCGTGGTTCTCCTCCCACTTTATCTATACCTAAAGGTTTTAGAAGGTTTAAATAATTTTGCCATTCTTCATCATATAGATTATAAGGAACGATATTATCAGCCAAGAAACTTTGTTGACTAATATCAAAAGATATAAGTTTTTTAGGATTTAAAAACCTCCAAGATAGATTACCACTAGGGATAAAGGCTCTAGCATTTATAACAACATCATATTTTTGTCTTTTTAATGTTTTCCAGGTTAATAAATTATTTTTCCAAGAAATAAAAGAAAACTTTCCCCGCCCCGGAACATTATTTAGAATAATACTCTGCCAGTGATAAATATTATTAATATACGGATTAGCTATTAAAATTTGTTCTGCTTTTTTATTAATTAAATAATCTATTTCACTTTGAGGATATTTTTCTTTTATCAACGGTAAAAGCATAGTAGAAAAAAGAACATCACCCATTTGATCAATCTTGACTATTAATATTTTTTTAGGATTAGAAATATTAAAATTAAAAAATCTTTTATAAGAAAAAATTATATCTCCCAATATCTCAATCGGTAATAAAATAATAGAACAAATAAATTTAAACAGTTTTATTATAATATACTTAAAACTAAATAAATTTATTTTTAAGTACGATAATATCTTTATTATTAAACTATAATATTTTTTTAATATCATATTTCTTTTATAATTTTTAATAAAATTGAAACGGTTTTATCCCAAGAAAATCTTTTTAAATTTTCATAACCTTTATTTATCAATTCTTCTTTGTTAAAATTTGAATCAATAATTTTTTCCAAACCTAACGAAATATCTATATAATCTCTGGGATTAATTAAAATTGCTCCTTCTCCGGCAATTTCTGGCAAAGAACTAATATTTGATGTTATAACTGGAACTCCAAGACTTTGAGCTTCTAAAACTGGCAAGCCAAAACCTTCATATAAAGATGGAAAAAATAAAGCCCTAGACATTTTATACAAAGAAGTTTTTTCTTCTTCATCAATAATTCCAACGGAATAAATATTATTAATCTTACTATTTTTTAAATTATTAATTTTACCAGCCATAACTAAATAATAATTATTATTTTTTTTAGAAAAACAATCCCAAGCTTTTAATAAATTTTGAATATTTTTTCTTGGACGATGATTACCGATATAAAAGAAATAATTTTTATTCATCAAATTAAATTTATCTAAAACTTTATTTACAATATCTGCATTGATACTTGCCAATTTTGGAATACCTTCAGAAATTACAATTATTTTATCTAATGAAATTTTTAATAATTCACTTATCTCTAATTTAGAAAATTCAGAAACAGTAACAATTTTTAAAGAAAAACTTTTTACTAACCAAAAAGATAATTTCAAATAAAGTCTAGATATTAAAGATACTTCATCTTTAAACCTTAAAAAAGCACAATCATGAATAGTAACTATTTTCTTTTTATAAAAAATTGGCACTGCCACCGAAGGACAATATAATAAATCAATTTTTTCTTTTTTTAATTTTCTAACTAAACCAAATTGCTGATACAATATTAGCCTCATTCTGGATATTTTTTTAAAATATTTAATAATAATTTTTACATTATGCTCTTTGATATCAAATATTTTAGCTGATTCTTGATTAACAAAAAAAACAAATTCATGTTCCGAACCCTGTTTAACTAAATTTATTAATAAGTTTTTTGCAAAAACTTCTATTCCTTGAACATCTATGTATTGAATTAAATTTATTCCTATCTTCATTGTTTAAAAATTATTTATTTAAATATTTTATTTTTCTTATCTTTAATAATAATTTATCTAAACCAAGAAAAATAAGGAAAAGACGAATATAATATTTTACAACCGAATATATAAAAAAAATAAAAGCTTTTATTTTATTAGGGGCTATATAAAATGTTTCCAGATAAGCTTTTCTAGCATTTTTATCAGAAGCCCCTGAAAGACTCATATTGGATAAAATCTGATCCATAAAAATAATTTTCTTTCCATTTTCAAATACTCTAACAAAAAGATCATAATCCATGGCATAATGATATTTTAAATCAAATAATCCTATGGAATGATAAACTTCTACCTTCATAAAAACAGTGGGATGATTAAGGCGAGGCATTCTATAATTAATATATTTTTCATAATTTTTATCAGGATAAACAATAAAATTATTTTTTTTATCATCCCAATAACGTAAAGCCCCCACCAAGACATCAATTTTTTTATTTTGTGAAAATATTTCATTTACTAATTTTAAAGTATTATCCTCATACCAATCATCGCTATTTATAATTCCAATAATATCTCCACTAGCAACTCTTATTCCCTTGTTGAAAGCATCGCTTATTCCTTGATCTGGTTCACTTATAAAATAACTTAATTTATCTTTGTATTTATTTATAATTTCTACCGTTTTATCTTTTGAACCACCATCTATTATTATATATTCTAAATCAGAATAATGTTGGTTAATAACACTTTCAATAGTTCGAGCTATAGTTTTTTCAGAATTAAAACATACTGTAATAATAGAAATTTTCATATTATTTTTTTAATATTAAATCAATTGCTTTTTTAACTTTATCAACACTTAATAATGAAATATCGATATCAGAACCAAGTTTAAATTTTTCAATTAATTCTTCCCTACTTAAATTATTAAAAATATCAGGAGTTAAACAAATATTTTTTTCACTAATTTCAGAAGGATAAGGGAAAAAACGACCATAATGATTAAACTGAGATAAAACAATAGTTGGAATATCAAGGGCTGTACCAATATGAGCACCACTAGTATCGTTAGAAATAATTAATTTTGACTTGGAAATTATATATATCAATTGCATTAAATTTGTTTTCCCAGTCATATCAAAAAATTTTTCATTCTCAAAATTAATTTTATCTTCATCTGAACCACAAATAATAATATTAAATTTATAATTATTAATTAAATATTCAGAAATTTTTATAAAGTTATCTTTAAACCATTTTTTTTTATTAGCTGAAGCTCCTGGAAATAATACTACAAAATTATCGGGTAATGATATCTTATTTAAATTAATAATTGTTTTATCAATAAATGGTTTTTTTATTTGTGTTTCTCTATTTAAAATAATACTAAAAAACTCCCTATTTTTATAAAATTCAAAAACATTTTTTTTATTAATATCAATTAATCTATTATACCATTTATCGGTTATTTTTTTATATTTTAAAGATATATTATTACAATCCCCCCTGAAACCAATTTTATCTTTAGATCTTGACAATTTTACAAATAAATCCCCTATAAATCTACGAGAATAAGAAGTATTAACAACAATATTAAACTTTTTAGTAATTATTAAATTAATAATTTTTAATATTTTTAAAGGATTTTTATTTATTTCTTTCTTATTAAACCAAATAAAACTATCAACAAATTCTTTATCCAAATTTTCAACTAAATCTTTAACAACAACATTTCCTAAAAAAGTTATTTTATAATCTTTATACAAATCGCTTTTTTTTATTTCT
>CAYMMH010000058.1:0-3926 GCA_964391525.1 uncultured Gammaproteobacteria bacterium
AGTTAGGCTAAGTATAGTAATTTGGTTTCTTATTATTATATTTTTTCGTTTTATTTTTATGAATAATCCAAATTCTAAAATATCTGATGAAATAAAAGAAAAAATAGAAAATGAAACTGTTTCTGAAATAGAAAAAGAATTAAAAAAAGGAATAGAAAATAATTTATCAGGAAATGTTAGTAATTCTTTGGCGCCTAAAATTGATTCTAAAGTTAAAGAAGAAGTTGATAATTTAACAAAAGATAGTAAACCAGTTGTTCCTAAAAATGATAAAAAGGCTGAACAAGGAGATGATAAAAAGATGAATCGTGAAAATCAAATGGCTAGTGATTTGAATAAAAGTGAGAGTAGCGAAAATAAGAAGGAAGAGAATAAAGAAGAAAAACAGGAAGAAGGAAAAGAAGAAAATAAAAAAAATAAAGATAATAAAGCTCAAGAATTAAGTGCTGAAAAAAAAGATGATGAAAAAGGAGATGATAAAAAGATGAATCGTGAAAATCAAATGGCTAGTGATTTGAATAAAAGTAAAAAGGAAATGTCTAGTAATAAAATAGACAATGATCTTTCAAAAAAAAACATTCCTTTAGATTCAGGACAGAATAAAAGTGAGAGTAGTGAAAGCAAGGAAGGAGAAAAGAAAGGGGAACAAATAGATAATGAAAGAAGTGAAGATAGTAGAGCTCAAGAATTGAATGCTGAAAAAAAAGCTGATGGAAAAGAAAAATCTGGTAAAGGAAAATTAGATTCAGAAGAAGAAGTGGAAAAAGCAAGTAAGGTAAAACTTTTTTTTAACAGACTTTTAAAACAATCAATTCTACAATCCGTTTCCTCCTTTAGTCTTTCTTTGTTTTATGCATATATCCATAATTTTCTTTCTGACCAATTTCCTCAATTTTTCAGTCAACCAGGAGAAGAATGGGTTCCTGATGAAATGCAAAAAAGTGATCCTAAAGAAGCGAAAAAAAAAGGTGATAAGATTAAAGTATTTGAAAAACCAGCTCTTTGTTGTGCCTGTATATTACATTTATTAATTATTGTTTATATTATAACCATTATTTATTTTATTTTATTCCCACGATTGGTGGTTTGGAAATGGTTAATTGATAAAGTTACAAATTAAATATTTTATATAAATGAAAAGATTTTTTTCAAAACATAAGAAAAAATTTATTCCGTTACTAAGTTTATTATTAGTGGCGGTTTTATTTATTTTTCCGAAATTTGTATTAGCTGATAGTGGAGCTGTGGCAACAGTTGTTGGTTGGATTTTATCTCCTATCATAGCTTTATTTGGTAAGTTAGTAGTTTTACTTTTAGATATATTAGTTAGTATTGCTCAATATAATGATTTTATAGATTCTACAGCCGTTACCTATGGTTGGGTGGTGTTACGAGATTTATGTAATATGTTTTTTGTTTTGATACTGCTTATTATCGCCTTTGCCAGTATATTAAGAATTGAAAGTTATAATTTAAAAACTTGGTTACCTAAATTAATTATAATGGCGGTATTGATAAATTTTTCTAAAATGATTTGTGGTGTGTTAATTGATTTTACTCAGATTATAATGCTTACCTTTATTAATGCCGTTAAAGATATTGCTGGAGGAAATTTAACTGAAATGTTGGGAATTAATAAAATATTAACGGCTGATCCTAATGGTGGAGAAATAACTCAATCATCAATTGTCGGTTCTTTAATTTTAGCTTTGATTATGGTAATTATAGCGACGGTTGTTATTTTATCTATGTTGGTCATGTTAGCTATGAGAATAATTATGATTTGGATATATGTAGTACTTTCTCCTTTAGCTTATCTATTAGCTTCTTTTCCTCAAGGAACTCAATATTCTCAAAGATGGTGGTCAGATTTTTCTAAGAATTTAATAATTGGTCCAGTTATTGCTTTTTTCTTATGGCTGTCGTTCGCTTCTTTGGGTTCAGTGGAAGGAAGTGCTCAAATTAAATCTCAAATGATAAAAAAGACCAATGTTGAAGGACAAGAAATAGGAGATACTACAGGGGAAAGTGCTGTAGCTGCCTCTATGACCGAAGCTGGATCAAAAGAAAATATGATTGTTTTTGTAATTTCCATCGGTATGCTTTTGGGAGGATTAATGATTGCTAATGAAATAGGAGGAATAGCCGGAAAAGCTATGGGTAAAACAGTTGGTAAATTACAAAGTATGGGAACTGGAGCTTTAAAAATGACCGGCAAAGGATTAAAGAGAGCTACTGGTGTTGAACGAGCTCAAAATGCCTATAAAGCATATAAACAATCAAAAGAATCCAAAAGACAAGAATTAGTTCAACAAGATGCTAAACTCATAGCTAAAGGAGTTGGTAATGTAAAAAAAGGAGCTACTTTTATACCTAATGCTGCCGGTAAGGCTATAGGACAATTTGCTAAAAGTAGAATGGCTGGAGATATATCTCAAAAAGCCATAGACAGAAAGAGACAAGAAATTGAAAAAGAAAAGAGTCAAAAAATAGAGTTAGAAGAATTAAGAGTTAAAATAGATGATTTTGAAAAAAGTCCAGCAGTCGTAAAAATGCAAGAAAAAGAAAATGAAATGAATAGTATTAGAAATAGATTTGAACGAGGAGATATAACTCAAGATATGGCTGAAAAAGAATTAAAAAATATCAATGATAAATATGACAAAGATGAAGAGTATATAAAAGCCAAAGAAAAAGAACCTATGTTTAGCAATCAAAGAAAATCTTTTGCTGAAAAATATGAAAAAATTACCGGTCAAAAGGTTTCAAATATTTCAATAAATGATATTGATAAAGAGATAGGTAATAAAAACAAGACCATTAGTGATGTGGGAGAAGAATTAAAATCAAAAATGAACACATCAAGAAGAATTGATAAGGTAGCTAATGTTATCGGTCAAATATCCACACTTGGAATTAAAGATAGGGTTAAGCATGCCGGAGAAGAAGATTTGAGTATTGCTTCTAATTTTCGTAATTCTGAAATATCTAAACATAAAGAAGATATGCGATATGATGATGAAGAAACATTAAGGAGAAAAATGAGTGATTATTCTGAAGCTCCAGCCAAAAGAAATGCGGCTGCTATGATATTAATGGAACAAGGAAAATTAGCTCAAGAAGAGGCGGAAGTAAAAAGAAATGAAATATCAGGGGCTTATGAAGTGGATAAAAAAGCATTAAATCAACTCAACAGTTCTTTGTCCGGTAGTTATTTTTCATTATCAAAAGAAATACAAGAATTAAAATCAGGAGATAAAAAAGCACCAGGCAAGATTGTTAAAGGTATTGTAAATGGAACTATAAAAGTGGAAGACATGGAT
Source organism: uncultured Gammaproteobacteria bacterium (assembly GCA_964391525.1). Lineage (GTDB taxonomy): Bacteria > Patescibacteriota > Patescibacteriia > Patescibacteriales > UBA12465. The sequence goes on from CAYMMH010000058.1 coordinate 3,324, forward strand.
GAGGAATCTTTAAAATTGGTTATGCCTAAATTATCAGAAACTATGTCAGCTCCAAATTTTAAATCAATGTTATCCAGACAAACTGTAAGTCAGAAAGCAAAAATAGAATTAGCTCTCAAAGAAGCTGGTGCCGTTTCTGAAAATTCTGCCGCTCGAAGTCAATTAGCTAGTTTGAAAGGAACATTGGGTGCACTTAAAAGCGGTTATGAAAAAGAAAATTATTTTTCTAATATGGGTCAAGAACAAATGCAAGATTTAGTGTCAAGTAAAAAGGGACGTAGTAGTTTAGAAGATTTCTTAAAAGAAACAAATCGTTTTAATAAACTATCTGGAAAATCAAGTAAAGAAATAAATGATGAATTGAATAAAAGTTTAACTAAAATGCAATTAAATAATTCTCCTGCGGGCCGGGCTATTACAGAGGAAATAAGAAAAATTGTTGGTGGTGTACCTACTAATACCAATAATAATAATCCATCAAATAGATCAACGTCGTAAAAAAATAATAGTTAATTTTTTAATATATGGATGAAAAAACAGCACAATTTTTACAAAAAATAACAACTTTTTCAGAAGAAGTTAATCTTTATTTTTCTTCCGATT
>CAYMMH010000059.1:0-3895 GCA_964391525.1 uncultured Gammaproteobacteria bacterium
ATTAGTATCTGAATAACTAGCATTATAATTAACAACCGTTAAAGATAAAATTATTATGATTAAAGACAAAGTTACCACTAACTCCACTAAAGTAAAAGCACTTTTATTCTTTTTATCTTTTTTTAAAATCATATAACACTATTTTAAATTTAACAAAAAATCTTCACCTAATTCTATCATTTTTAATCTCTTCTTTTCGGAATCATCATTAAAACCGGCTAAATGCAATAACCCATGAACCAGTATAAAATCAAATTCATCCAACACTTTCTTTTTTGATTCTTTTGCCTGCCGAATAATCTGACTCATATTTATTATTATCTCATTTAAATCAGAAAAAGACAAAACATCAGTTGTTTTATTTTGTTTTCTATATACCGAATTTATCTGTTTCATTTTAGCATCACTAATAATAGCTAAAGAAATAGGTGTATTTTCTTTTATCTTGTATTTCTTCAAAAAAACCATAACAATTTTTTCTGTTCTAACTTTATTTATTTTTTTACCACTTAAATTATTTATTTCTACCATATATGACGAATAAAAATATTTATTTTTCTCATTAATCTATATAATTTATATTTTTTTTTATCAACTAAAAAATCATAAGTTCCTAAAAATGAAAAATCATTACCGGCAAAACCTCTTTTAAAACGACTAACTCCCGGCCATTTTTTATCATCAACACCATAAAAATCATAATATTTATAACCTTCTACTTGAGCTTTTTTTATTACTTCCCATTGTAAAAGATAAGGAGCCATAACATTTCTCATACTATTATCAGAAGCTCCGTGTAAATAAGAAACAGTATCGGCAAAAAAAGAAAATAATCCAACTGCTAAAACTCTACCATCTAATTTAGCTAAATATAATTTTATAAAATCAGTACCATTTTTTATTAAATTATAATAATATTTTTGACTATGAATAGAAAATTGATCTCTTTTGGAAGTTAAAGACATTAACCTCCAAAAATCATCAAAATTTTCAATGCCCGCTTCAACAATTTTTACTCCTTTTTTTTCAGCCAACCTAATGTTATATCTAGTTTTTTGAGCCATATTTCTTAACAGAATATTTGAATCCAAACTAAGATCTAAGAAAGTGGTATGGCTTGGCTGAACATCTTTGGTTTTTATTATGTAGTCCGGACTTTTTTTTATAAAATTATTAAAATCAGACCCAATTGGTTCAAATCTAATAAATACAATTTCATTTTTAATAATATCTTTCTTTAAAGAAGAAAAAAAATCTTCCCAAGAAAAATTATTATTTTTAAAAATAATCGGCCCTCTAGGAATATACCAATATTTTTTATTTTTAAAAAAGTTTTTTTCAATAACTATAAAAAAACCAATTATTTTTTCATCATCTTCAATCTTTTTAAATAAAACTTTTTGTCCATCACTTTTTTGAATTTCAGCCCAGGCTAAAGATTGTAAAAAAACACAATTAGAAAAAAAACTAATGTCTCGTGAAATTGATAAGAAATTAGTTTGAATTTCTAAAAATTGTTCGCTTGTCAAATTCGTTATTTTCATTGAAAAATTAAAATTGGCTAGCCATATTATACATAGGTAAAATTATAGCTGCCACCATTATTCCGACTCCAATACCCATTATAACCATAATAAGCGGTTCTAATAAAGAATTCAAATTATTCAATTTACCGTTAAGCTCCTTTTCATAAAATTTAGCTATTTCATCCAATGATTCTTCCATTCTACCTGTTTTTTCTCCAACCATCATAATTTGCGGAACCATTTTTGGAAAATAAGGACTATCTATTAATGAAGAAGAAACTGAACCACCTTCATTTATCTCTTCAATTGATTTATCAATAGCATCGGAATAATAATAATTATTAATTATTTCTGTAGAAATTTCTAAACTTTTAATAAGAGAAACTCCTCCTTTTAATAGAGTTGATAAAGAACTGGAAAATCTAACTAAATATACCAAACGAAAAATTTTGCCTATTATTGGAAAATTAATTGAAACATAATTTTTAACTCTTTTTCCGTTTCCGGTTTTAAGATAAAACCTAAGAAAAATTATTATAGAAATTACTGCAATTATTAAAAATAGATAATAATTTTGTAAAAAATTAGATGCACCTATAACTAATCTGGTTGATAAAGGTAATTCACCCCCTGTTTCTTGTAATATTGTAGTTAAACTAGGTAAAACAAAAAATATAAACACAATACCTACGATAAATAAACCGGTCATAATAAAAGCTGGATAAATCAATGCCCCACGAAACTTCTTTACTAAATCGTAATCTTTTTCTATTTCGTCAGCTAAATATTCTAAAACATTATCTAATTTTCCGGAAGTTTCACCGGCTTTTACTACACTGCAGTAAAAATTGGAAAAAACTCTAGGATGTTTCTTGAGAGCATCAGATAATAATACTCCATTATCAACATCATAAGCGACTTTGGAAATAATATCTTTAAATTTTATATTCTCAGTTTGTTCAAAAATAGTAAGCAAAGCCTCAGTAATAGATACATTGGCGGTCATCATGATTGAAAATTGTCTGGAAAAAATTACCAAATCTTTTCCTGTTATTCTGGAAAAAATACTTATTACTTTAAATTCTAATTGAGGAAGAATCTTTAATAAAATAGAAGAAAAACCTCTATTGGTCAGATATTTCAAGGCTAGGTCCTCATTGACCGCCACTATTCTGCCGGTTTTAAATTTTTTATTATTATTTTTAGCTTTATACAAAAATATAGGCATATTATTTTTATTATGATTCAATAACACGTAAAACTTCTTCTATATTAGTTATACCATTTAAAACTTTCATGTATCCATCCTGTCTAATGGAAACAAATTCTTGTGACGCTTTAACTTTTTCAACTGTGATATTTCTTAAATCGTTAACGATAGCATCTCTTATTTTTTCATCAATCTCAATAGCCTCAGCTATAACTACTCGTTCCAAATATCCAGTGCTTTGGCAACGAGGACAACCTACCGGCTCATAAAGTTTTAAATCATCAAGATTGTTTACACTTTTTAAATCAGGGATTTCCATTTTTAATCTTTCTTCCGATAAATCAGATAATGTTTTTTTAGCATCTTCAATAATTTTTTCTTTATAAACTTTATCTACTTCTTTTTTGCAATAAGGACAAAGACGACGGGATAATCTTTGTGAAATAACCATTTTTAAGATTGAGGCCAACAAAATTGGAGCTACCTTCATATCTATCAAACGAAAAATGGTACTAAGAGCATCGTTGGTATGAAGAGTTGATAAAACTAAGTGACCGGTTAAACCAGAATGAACCGATAATTCGGCGGTTTCTTCATCACGAATTTCTCCCACCATAATAATATCCGGATCTTGACGAACTAAAGAACGAAGTCCGGTGGCAAAAGAATAACCAATTTTAGGTCTAATCTGAGATTGGTTTATTCCCTTAATTTGATACTCAATAGGATCTTCTAGAGTTGAAATATTAACTCCTTCTTTATTCAATATATTAATAATAGAATATAAAGTAGTAGTTTTACCGCTACCGGTAGGACCAGTAGATAAAATAATTCCGTTAGTTTTTTTAATATTAGACTTCAAGATATCTAAAATATAATGGTTGAAGCCTAAATCCTCCAAGGTCATAATGCCTTTGGCTACATCCAATACACGAAGTACGGCTTTCTCTCGACCATTACCGATAGGAAAAGTTGAAATACGAAAATCTATTTCTCGACCATCAAGAATCAAAACCATTCTTCCGTCTTGAGGAACACGAGTTTCATCCAATTTCATTCTGCCTAAAACTTTAATTCTGGCAATAACAGCATTATATACGTTCTTAGGTAAAAACAAAGCATTTTTTAAAATACCATCAATACGATAACGAACTCGACT
>CAYMMH010000060.1:0-3653 GCA_964391525.1 uncultured Gammaproteobacteria bacterium
ACGAAAATGAAGATGAAATAAAAATAGAAGATATTCCGTTTTAATAAAAATAATCTTATTCAAAAAATATGAAAAAAAATGTAAACAATAAAAAAGAATGTTATTTTTGTAGTAATAACATTGAACCCGATTATAAAGATTCAAAAATTTTATACAATTTCATTAATTACTATATGAAAATTATTGGGAAAAAAAGAACCGGAGTTTGTTCTTGGCATCAAAGAAAATTAACTACTGCCATTAAACGATCTAGAAAAATGGCCCTTTTGGGATTTACTCATAAATAATTAATCCTATGTTAAATTTTAATGAAATAAAACCAGGAAAAGTTTTAGAAATAAATAATGAACCTTTCTTAATAATAAAAACAGATCATCATAAAATGGGTCGAGGGGGAGCGGTGTTAAAAGTAAAAATGAAAAATTTAATTAATGAAAGTGTTTTAGAAAAAACTTATCAAGGCAATGAAAAAGCTGAAGAGGCTCATACTGAAACCAAAAAAGCTAACTTCATGTATAAAGATCAAAGTGAAGCCTATTTTATGGATAATAAATCTTTTGAACAATTTTCTTTATCCTTGGAAAATATAGGAGAAAAAATGGGATTTTTAAAAGAAGGAATTGATGTTGATGTTCTATACTTCAATGAAAATCCAGTATCCATAACCTTGCCTATAAAAATGGACTTTAAAGTTATTAGTTCTCCTCCAGGAGTTAAAGGTAATTCTAGTGGAAATGTAACCAAACAAGTTGAAATAGAAACTGGTGCTATGATCACCGCCCCTTTATTTATTAATGAAGGTGATGTTATAAAAATAAATACAGATACCGGAGAATATGTAGAAAGAGCTTAATATTTATCAAAACAAAAAAACACCATGAAAATATTTACGGTGTTTTTTGTTTAGTTTTTTATTATAAAGCGATAATATCACCAGGAGTATTATTAGAGAAAAAATCTTCAAGGGCTGGAACAACTATATTCTCTCTATAAATTGACGAGGTTTCGGTTGCTATCGGAAAAATATAAGCGGGAACATAAAGTTCAGAACTTGTTCTAGTATTATTGTCGTATTGCCAAGTTCTAATCAAACCTAAAGTTGCTTCTTTAATATTAATATCTAAACTATCAACATTACTTTGATCTCCATAATAATAATCGGGATATAAACCTCCTTGTTCAGCTTTAGCAATTATACTTTCAATATTATTTTCAGTAGTATAAGAAGAACTTTCAAAATATTGGTACATTAAATTATATATTCCGCTTATCTTTTTTTCTCTGATATCAATTTCAACTGTTAAACCATATTTATTCCCCGATTGTTCATAAACTGTAAGTCCGTCTATTATTAATGGATAAATAATGGTCATAGTTTCTGGAATAGAAGTTCTGGCAGAACTTAGTAAATAATTATTAAACCATGATTTTTGAACTTCGCCTGATCCGTAATTTTTCAAACTAATTCCATAATCAGCTAAAAAATTATCACTAATTTCTAAAATTTCTTCATCACTTGGAATATCTTCAACTGTTAAACCATTATCTGAATAACAAAGATCTTTACTATCACAAGCAACAGTAGAATTACTAATTGGCCATCTATCCCAATTTTTATAAATAGAAAAACTTCCATCAATTAATCCTAAATAAAAATAATATCCATAATCTTTATCTTCAAAAATAGTCATATTATTAATTCCAATATTATTGAAATTCTTAATACTGAAAAGAGAAATATCTTTATCTTTTAAAACTCCTACTAATTCTTTGCTTAGATCGGGATTAACTTTTTTATAAACTTGGACTTCGGATGGAAACAAAGAAAAATCTTTTCCTTCATATTTATAATTATATTTTAAAATTTGAGAATCAATCGGTGCTATTTTAGAATCGGAAATAGTACTACTAATATCTCCTGCTCCAGCCACACCTTGAGAAACAGCTATTTCTCTAGAACTTAAAGAATTGGGTTCAGAAACATTATTGTTTAAATTTAATTTACCAAAAAAATTTTCTCCTTTATTAATAATAGTAACATCTTTTAAAGTATCTAAATAACTTTTAACAATTAAGTTATTATTAGTATCGGATCTTTTTTCACTTCCAACTACAATGAAGCTAATAGATAATAAAAGAATAATAGAGGTAATAACTAAGGCCTGAGTAAATTCTTGAACAAAAGATAAAAAAGAATTTTTTTTAAGCTCTTTATTTATTTTTTTATTAATGTTTTTTTTGATTTTAACATTCGTTTTTTTATTAATGGTGGGCATATTTTTTTTATTAATTTAATTATTAAAATATGTTAATATTATAACAAATTTATAATAACAATAAAATAAAGTATAATAATTTAAAATAAAATGATATAATGTAATAAGTAAAAATATGAATTATTTAATAATAATCTATTGTGTTTTATTCTTTATTTTAAACCGTTTGAACATCAAATCGGGGATTTTGTTATTGATTTTTATATTACCAACTTATTTAATTCGTTTTAAACTATTAGGAATTCCATTCACTTTATTAGAAGTTTCTATTTTTATTGTTTTTTTAAATTGGTTGTTTAATAATCGTCAAAATTTATTTAAAAATTTATTTAAAAAAAGAAAAAATAAAGAAAATAGACAGGCTTATCCTTTCGGTTGGGAAATAATTTTAGTTTTAACAATAGCTTTCATTTCTATTTTTGTAGGCGGAACAACATCTTCGGCTTTAGGAATTTTTAAAGCTTATTTTTTAGAACCAACTTTAATATTTATTCTTATTTTAAATAATTTTAAAAATGAAAAAGATATTAAAAAAATTATATTCATGTTGGCCCTATCTTCTTTAATGATTTCACTTATGGCTATTTGGCAAAAAATTACTGGACAGTTTATAGCCAATGATTTTTGGGCTCAAGCTGAAACACGTCGAGTAGTTTCTTTTTATGGTTATCCTAACGCTGTCGCATTATTTATTGGACCACTAATTCCTTTAATGTTTAACGAAGTAGTTTCTGGTTTCAGAGATAAAATAAAAATAAAAAAAATACTTTATAGATTATTTATGTTGTTTTGTGTTATTTCTGGAGTGTTAGCTATTTATTTTGCTAAATCAAAAGGAGCTTTATTAGCTCTATTATTAGTTTTACTATTAATTATATTTATAAAGTTAAAAACTAAATTAAAATTAATTATATTAAGTTTATTAGTAATAATAACTCCTGTTTTTATTTATTGGCAAAAAGATGTCGTTAATCTTAAATTATCATCCAGCTTATCATGGCAAATAAGACAATTACAATGGAAAGAAACTATGGAAATGTTAAAAAATGGTAATTTTTTTCAAGGGTCTGGATTGGCTAATTATCAAAATAAAATAAAACCTTATCATCAAGAAGGATTTTTCTTTAATAAAGATGCTGATCCTAAATTTAGACTAAAAGTTGTTTTTGGTGAAGATCAAAATTATCGTAATGAAAGATGGCAACCATTGGAAATATATCTATACCCTCACAATATTTTCTTAAACTTTTGGACTGAGATTGGTTTAATCGGAGCATTATTGTTTTTATTTATAATTATTAAATTTATAATAATATCTTTAAATATTTACCGAAAAGAAAAGAATATAAAAATGAAAAATTTAAGTTTAGCTTTATT
>CAYMMH010000061.1:0-3625 GCA_964391525.1 uncultured Gammaproteobacteria bacterium
AAAAATTAAAACCAAATACACCCAAAAGACGTCATGCTACTTATGATGATTTTTCCGATTTAACTAAAAAAGTTAAAGCTGAAAAAAAATTAATGGTCATAAAAAAGAAAAGAAGTGGAAGAAATAATCAAGGAAAAATAACCGTTAGACATCGTGGTGGTGGTACTAGAAAATTTTTACGATTAATAGATTTTAAAAGAGATAAGTTTGATATTCCAGCTGTTGTAAAAACTATAGAATATGATCCAAATCGTGGAGCTCGTATTGCTTTAATTGTTTATCGTGATGGAGAAAAAAGATATATGATAGCTCCAATTGATTTAAAGGTTGGAAATCAGATAGTAAATTCCAAAGAATTAGTAGAAATAAAAAGCGGAAACACTATGCCTTTAAAATTTATTCCAGCCGGTATAGCTGTATATAATGTAGAATTAGATCCAGGTCAAGGAGGAAAAATAGCTAGAGGAGCTGGAAATTCAGTTCATGTAATGGGTGTTGAAGGAAAATATTGTCAAATTAAAATGCCTTCAGGAGAAATTAGATTAGTAAAAAAAGAATGTTTATGTACCGTTGGTCAAGTAAGTAATCCAGATAAAGCACATATTAAAATTGGTTCAGCCGGTAGAAAGAGACATTTAGGTATTAGACCGACAGTTAGGGGTACAGCCATGAACCCGGTTGATCATCCTCATGGAGGTGGAGAAGGAAAACAATCTATTGGTTTAAAAAGACCAAAAACAAAATGGGGAAAACCAGCTTTAGGAGTAAAAACTAGAAAGAAACGTCGATCTAACAAATTGATAATAAAAAGAAGAGTAAATAAAAATAAAAAATAATATATAATTTTTAAGAAATAAAATATGTCAAGAAGTTTAAAAAAAGGACCTTATGTAAATCCACGAATATTAAAAAAAATTAAAGCTATGGGTTCTGGTGATAAAACAATTATAAAAGTTTGGGACAGATCTTGTACAATTACTCCGGAAATGGTTGGTTTTACTATTGGAGTTCATAATGGTAAAAATCATATTCCAGTTTATATAGTTGAAAATATGGTTGGACATAAATTAGGTGAATTTTCCATTACTAAAAAATTTATTGGACATGGAGGAAAAATGGCTAAAATTCAAGCTAAAGGAAAATAATATTAAAAATAATTTTAAATAAAAATATGGAAGTAAAAGCCAATTTAAAACATTTAAAGATTGCTCCGCGAAAAACCAGATTGGTAGCCGGTTTGATTCGAGGTTTAGAAGTAAATAAAGCAATTAATCAATTAAAATTTTTAAATAAAAAATCAGCTTATCCAATATTAAAATTAATAAATTCAGCTGTGTCCAATGCTGTTAATAATTTTGATTTAGATAAAAATAATTTAATTATAAAAGAAATTAGAGTGGAAGATGGAAAAACATTGAAAAGATGGATGCCAAGAGCTCATGGTCGAGCTACTACTATTAGAAAAAGAATGAGTCATATATATGTTATTTTATCAGAAATAGTGGAAAGTGGAAAAAAGAAAGCAAAAGAAAACAAAATTGAAGCTCCGGTAAAATTAGATGATTTAAGTAAACAATCTAAGAAAGAAAAGGATACAGAAAATACAGACCATAGTTTAGAAAAAGGTAAAGAAACAAAAAATGAAAATAAAACAGCCGGTAACAAAAGTTTTGCTAAAAAAGTATTCAGAAGAAAATCTGGTTAAAAATTTCAAATAAATAATTATATTAAATAAATTTATGGGTAAAAAAATAAATCCAAAAATAATAAGAATAGGTGTTATAAATACTTGGCCATCAGCCTGGTTTGCTTCTGATAAAAAATATATAAAAAATGTTAAGCAAGATGTTCTTATTCGGAAATATGTTATTAAGAATTTTAAAGAAGCTGGAATTGATAAGGTAGAAATAAATAGAAATTCCGGCCAAATTAATATTGATATTCATACCGCTCGTCCCGGAGTTATTATTGGTAGAGGCGGAAATGGTGTAGAGGAATTAAAAAAGACTTTACTTCATAAATTTTTATCCAATCCAATGGAAATTCGTTTAAATAATATTAATATAAATATAAAAGAAGTTGAAAATCCAAATTTAAGTGCCCAAATAAATATTCAATCAATGATTTTAGAAATAGAGAAACGTGTTCCTTTTAGAAAAGTGATGAAAACAGCTATTAATAGAGTTGAAAGAGCTGGAGCTTTAGGAGTTAAAGTAACTATATCTGGTCGTTTAAATGGAGCTGAAATAGCCAGAACTGAAAAGTTAACTTCTGGGAAACTTCCTTTAAGTACTTTGAGAGCTAATATTGATTATGCTCGAGGAGCAGCTCATACTACTTATGGAAGTATAGGATTGAAAATTTGGATATATAAAGGAGAAGTTTTTAACAAGGAACAAAAGTAATAATTTTTAATTTTTTACAAATATATGTTAATGCCAAAGAAAACTAAATATAGAAAATCACACAAGGGTTCTCGAGGTGGAAAAGCTACTAGTATGACTAAGATTGATTTTGGTGCTTATGGATTAAAAAGCTTAGAAGCTTGTTGGGTTAATTCTCGACAAATTGAAGCTGCTAGAAGGGTTATAACCAAATATACAAAAAAAGGTGGTAAAATTTGGATTAGAATATTTCCACACAAACCTGTTACTAAGAAAGGTGGAGAAATTCCAATGGGAAAAGGAAAAGGTGGAGTTGATCATTATGTTTTTCCAGTAAAACCAGGAATGGTTTTATACGAATTAGATGGTTTAAGTGAAGAAATAGCTAAAAAAGCTTTAACTTTGGCAGCCTACAAATTACCGATAAAATGTAAGTTTATAAAAAAAGATTAAAATTTAAAATTTATGGATTTCAAAGAATTAAAAACAAAAACTATTTCTGAATTACAAAATATTTTATCAGATTTACGTGATAAATTACGTGATTTTCGTTTTAAAGATTCTAGCAAGCAATTGAAAAATATTAGAGAAATTAGAAAAGCAAAAAAGAATATTGCTCAAGTTTTAACTTTAATAAATAAAAATAAAGAAAATAAAAAATAATATATATAAATATGGTTAATTCAAATAAAGAACAAACTAATATTAAACCTAAAATTATTATAAGAAAAAAATTCAGTGGGGTTGTAGTAAGTGATAAAAGTGATAAAACAGTAATAGTGGAGGTAGTCAGAACTAAGATTAATGCTAAATATCGTAAACGCTATAATGTTAGTAAAAAATATAAGGTTCATGATAAGGATAATGCTTGTCACGTAGGGGATAAGGTTAATTTTGTTGAATGTCGACCCATTAGTAAAGATAAAAAATGGCGAATAGTTTAATTTATTATTTATTTTTTAAATATTTAAATATATGATACAAACAGAAAGTCGATTAAAAGTAGCGGATAATTCCGGCGCCAAAGAAGTTTTATGTATTAGAACCTTAGGTGGTTATAGAAAAAGATATGCCCATGTTGGTGATATTATTGTAGCTTCAGTAAAATCTTCTTCGCCTCATATGCCAATAAAAAAGGGTGATGTTGTTAGAGCCGTAATTGTTAGAACAAAAAAAGAAATTCGTCGTAAGGATGGATCGTATTTACGTTTTGATGATAATGCTTGTGTAATAATTGATAA
>CAYMMH010000062.1:0-3551 GCA_964391525.1 uncultured Gammaproteobacteria bacterium
GGTATTGACAAAGATTATTAAATATATTATAATACTTAGTTGTAATAAAAAAAATCTTTAAACCCTTTAGGGGTTTATTATTTTGGAAAAAAAATGACAAAAAATAGATTAAAAAATAAAATATCAAATTTGTTCTATGATTTTTCTTTAATTGGATTGGGATTTTTAATTATATTCCTTATTGTTTTATTAAAATCAAAAACTTCCTCTGATTTTTGGTCTAGTCCTCTTTTGCTTATTTATACTATTTTTATAACTTCTTTTGAATTATCAAGATTAATAAGTGCGGCTATGTATAGCACTTCTAATAGAAACATATTAAAAACAGGAAGAATAAATATGCCAGAAGAAGATTATGAGCCAAGTGTATCTTTTGTTATTCCTTGTAAAAATGAAGGAGAATCAATAGGTATGACAATTGATAAATGTTTTGAAGCTGATTATCCAGCTGAAAAATTAGAGGTTATTATAATCAACGATGGTAGCACTGACAATACTATTGATGTTTTGCTGGAAAGACAAAAAAAATATAAAAAATTGGTGATTGTTGATTGGAAAGTAAACAAAGGTAAAAGACACGGAATGTATGAGGGATTTAATTTGTCTACCGGAGAAATAATAATTCAGCTTGATAGTGATAGTTATATTGAACCGAAAGATGTCAGAAAAATAATTGAGCCATTTCGTAATCCTGAAATCGGAGCCGTTTGCGCCCATGCCGATCCAATGAATGCCGGTAAAAATATATTAACTAAGATGCAAGCTGCTTATTATTTTATGTCTTTTAGAATATTAAAAGCGGCTGAATCAACTTTTATGTCAGTTTTTTGTTGTAGTGGATGTTCTTCAGCTTATAGAAAAAATATTGTTATGCCAATACTTGATGAATGGTTAAATGAAACATTTTTAGGATTACCGGTAACTTGGGGAGATGATCGAGCTCTTACTAATATGGTTATAAGAGAAGGTTATAGAACTATTTATACCGCTGATGTTCAAGCTTATACTATTTGTCCGGAAAAATTAAGACAATTTTTGAAACAACAAGTTAGATGGAAAAAGGGTTGGTTTGTTAATTCTTTTTTTGCTAGTAAATTTATTCTTAAAAAAGAACCCTTTGTTGCTGTTACTTATTTTTTCCCTTTAATTTTTGTAACTTTATTAACTCCATTTATGGCGACTAAAGCTTTAATTATTAATCCAATTTTTCACAATATTTCGCCCTGGTTCTATCTTTGTGGAGTATTCTTAGTATCTTTCATGATAATAATTTTTTATCGCTGGTTTTCTAGAGATAATAAATATTGGCCATATATATTTATTTGGTCATTAATAAATGTGTGTTTACTTTCATTTATCCTTTTCTATGCTTTAGCTACTCTAAATAATAGAAAATGGGGAACAAGATAAATTATGTTAAATAAAGTATTAAAAAATGGAAAAATAATATTTACTATAGCCGCTTTATCGTTGGTAGTATTTATGGTTGGAGGAATAATTGTAATAAAAGGAACTATATATTTTAAAGAAATTTATATTAAGAAAAATTTAACTTACTTATCATATAAAGTAGAATTATTCCATAAAGAAGCTATAGCTTCTGATTCTAATAATGTTGAATTAAACTTAATAACTAATGATAACAATAAGTCAATTCCAGTTCTTTTATACCATGGTATAGTTGATGAACCAGATGGTTATAATGTTTTAGTGGAAGATTTTAAAGATCAGATGTTTTATTTAAAGGAAAATGAATATCAAACTATAACCTTGCAAGATTTTTATGATTTTATGTATGAGGGTAAAGAATTACCGCCCAAATCTTTTTTATTAACTTTTGATGATGGTCGTAAAGATAGTTATTATCCGGTTGATCCTGTTTTAAAAATTTTAGATTATAATGCTGTTATTTTTGTTATTACTGAAAATTTATATGTTCCTGATGATACCTATTATTTAACCAGAATGGAATTAAAAGCCATGAAAAAATCCGGTCGTTGGGAAATACAATCTCATACCAGAAATGGACATCAAAATGTAATTATTGATGCTGATAATTCTGTAGCTCATTTTTTAAGTAATAAAATATTTTTATCATCAGAACAAAGAATTGAAACTGATGAAGAATATAGGGATAGATTGGCCGGTGATTTATATGAAGCTAAACTTAATATTAAAGAAAAATTAGGTCATGAGGCTTATGCTTTTGCTTATCCTTTTAGTGATTACGGAGCTGAGGGTATCAATTATCCTGAGGCCAAAAATGTTATTTTGGATATAGTTGACGATAATTATAAATTGGCTTTTTATCAACCGACAGCTGAAAGAAATTTCATAAGTAATAATGTAAATCAAAATCCGTATTTAATAAAAAGAATAAATGTTTATCCTGATTGGACTAAAGAATATTTATTAAATATATTGTCCGATAGTCAAGAAAAAGATTATGTATTAACCGATGATTTTGATTCTAACCAAGGTTGGAAAAATATTTTTGGTGATACTATAATTGAAAATGGTAAATTAAAACTAAAAGCCAATGATAGCAATAAAGAAGCGGCTACTTTCTTAGACGGAACCAATACTTGGCAAGATTATGCTTTTACCGCTAAGGTTAATTGGATAAAGGGTGATAATTTTTATTTATTAGCCAGATATAAAGACGAAAGTAATTATGTTTCCTGTAATTTTTCTAATTCCTATGTTAGAGTGGAAAATAATATTAATGGCGAAAAAACTATATTAAAAGAAACAAAACGTTATTTTGATGGTGATAAAAAAGATTTTAAAATTGGTATCAAAGTTGAAGGTAATAAAGTTGAATGTTTATTAAATAATAAAATAGTTGCCAAATATGATGGATTAGAGGAAGTAAAACAAGGAGGTATAAGTATTAAAGCTTGGAGTAATATTGAAAATAAAAGTGAAATTGAAGTTGATAAAATTGAAGTTAATACCGATTGGACTGATGAAAACTTAATTACTATAAATCATGATGCTACAAAAATATTACCTTATAATCCAAAAAATATTTATCAAGATCAAGGCTGGGAAAATGTTTGGGGTAAAAAAAGCTTTTATTATGGTACTATGATTTTATCAGCTAGTCCTTCAGGTGATGGAGGTTTGACATATTTAAAAGGAGCTAAAAGTTGGAATAATTATTCAATTAATTCCACTATTGATTGGACTAAAGGTGATAGTATTACGACTATTATCAGATATGTTGATGATAAAAATTATTTAGCTTTTACCATATCGGATGATTATTTTAGATTAGAAGAGTATAAAAACGGAATAAAAACTATTTTAAGCGAACAAGAAAATAATTTAACTTTTTCCAAAGATAATTTAAATATTGGTGTTTGGGTATATAATAATACCTTAGGAGGAATAATTAACGGACAAAATGTTATTTATTATGATAAATTAAATAATAACAATAAAGGTGGAATAGCTTATAAAATATGGGATGAAGAAAAAGGTCAAGCTGAAATTGTAATAAAAAAAATAGATACCAAAATAATTGATAAAGCTATTTCCAATAATCT
>CAYMMH010000063.1:0-3550 GCA_964391525.1 uncultured Gammaproteobacteria bacterium
GAATTTATGTTGATAAGAATAGTATCGGTAGGGTTTTAAACGGTTTTGGAATTTCAATTATTTCCACTTCTAAAGGAATTATGACCGGTAAAGAAGCTCAAAGACAAAAAATAGGAGGTGAACTTATTTGTGAAATTTATTAATTTTTAAATATTTTTGAAGGTATTAAATATATTTTCAAAGAACAATAAGATATATGTCAAGATTAGGAAAATTACCAATAAAAATTCCAACAGACGTTAAAATTAACGTTAATAAGGATATTGTTATTGTAAGTGGTAAAAATGGAGAATTAAAACAAAAGCTTCATTCTGATATTATTATTGATATCAACGAAAATGAAGTTGTGGTTAAAGTTAAAAATCCTGAGGATAAAAAACAAAATTCATTATGGGGACTTTTCCGAGCCTTGATAAATAATATGGTAGTGGGGGTTGAAAGTGGTTATGAAAAAAAATTAGAAATTAAAGGTGTCGGTTATAAAGCTACGGTTAATGGTAATAAATTAAATTTAAACTTAGGCTTCTCTCATCCGATAGAATTTGCTTTACCAGATGGTATTTCAGCTAATGTTGAAAATAATACTATAAGTATAAAAGGAGCTGATAAGCAATTAGTGGGAGAAGTGGCCGCTCAAATAAGAAAATATAGAAAACCTGAACCATATAAAGGAAAAGGAATTAGATACAGTAATGAAATAATTAGACGAAAAGCGGGAAAAGCAGCTGCTAAATAATTAATATTTTAAAATATGAAAAGAATAGATGAAAAAAATAAAAAATTAGCTAGACGTCATAAAAAAATACGTTCTACTATAAAAGGTACTAAGGATCGACCTCGTTTAAGTGTTTTCCGTTCTAATAAAGGTATGTATATTCAATTAATTGATGACGTTGCTGGAAAAACTTTAGTTAGTGCTGGAATAAAAGAATTGGCTAAAGATAATAAGGATAAGAAAATAGATCAATCTTTTAAATTGGGTAAGATATTGGCTGAAAAAGCATTGGAAAAGAAAATTACTTTGGCTGTTTTTGATCGTGGAGGATATAAATATCATGGACGAGTTAAGGCAGTAGCTGATGGAGCTCGAGAGGGAGGATTAATCTTTTAATTTTTAAATATAAAATAAAAAAATATTATGTCAGAGGAAAAAAAGGTGGAAGCTGAAAATAAAAAATCAGTTTCGGAAAAAAACTCAATAAATAAACCAAGTTTCGATTTTAAAAAGAAAAAAGATTTTGGCGGTAGAAAAAAATTCGGAGAACGACCTAAAGAAGAATTTGAACAAAGAATTTTAGATGTGGCTCGGGTTACTCGTGTTATGAAGGGCGGAAAAAGAATGAGTTTTAGAGTTTGTATAGTAATTGGAGATAAAAAAGGACGAGTTGGAATAGCTTTAGGAAAAGGAGCTGATGTTACTTTAGCCGTTAATAAAGCCGTTAATAAAGCTAAAAAGAATGTTATTAATGTACCGATAGTTAATGATACTATTCCTCATGCTGTTTTAAATAAATTTGGTTCGGCTAAAATATTAATTAAACCGGCTGCTCAAGGTAGAGGAATTATAGCTGGGGGAGTAGTTAGAGTTATTTTAGATTTAGCTGGTGTTAATAATGTTACTAGTAAGATTTTAGGAACCAATAATAAAGTTAATAATGCTAAATGTACTATTTTAGCTTTAAAAAGTTTAAGAGGTTTAGTAGTAAAAAATAATGAAAAGAAAATTGATAAAACAGTTAAAGAAGATAAAAAAATAATATAAGTAATATAATATAAATATATGGCTATTTCATTAAGTAATATAAAAAAAAGTTCGGGTATAAAAAAGAAGGGAAAAAGACTTGGTCGTGGTAATTCTTCCGGAAAAGGAAATTACAGCGGTAAAGGTTTAAAAGGACAAAAAGCTCGAGCTGGAGTTAGTAGAGAAAAATTAAAAAGATTAGGGATGAAACATGATTTATTAAAAATTCCAAAGAGTCGCGGTTTTAAATCTTTACAAGCTAAAAAACAAGTAGTTAATGTTTCTCAGATTAATAAAAATTTTAAAGATAATGAGACAGTTAGTTTACAAACATTATTTGAAAAAAAATTAGTTAATAAAAAAGATATTGCCGTAAAGATTTTAGGAAAGGATATTATAATTCCAAAAGGATTAAAATTTGAAAATGTTTCATTTAGTGAGAGTGTTAAAAAACAAATTGAAAGTAAAAAATAAAATATGAACATAATTGAAAAAATAACAAAAATTTGGAAAATAAGAGATTTACGAAATAGTATTTTATTCGTTTTCTTAATGTTGGCTATTTTTCGTTTATTTGCTCATGTTCCAGTTCCGGGAGTGGATTTAGTAGCTTTAAAACAAATATTTTCTTCAAATCAAGTTTTGGGAATGTTAAATATATTTTCCGGGGGAAGTATGGATAATTTTTCTATTGTTATGATGGGTATTGGTCCATATATTACTTCATCCATTATATTTCAATTATTGGGTATGGTAGTTCCTAAATTAGAAGAAATGCAAAAAGAAGAAGCAGGAAGACAAAAAATTAATTCTTGGACTAGATGGGCTACTGTTCCTTTGGCCATGATTCAAGCTTATGGAATGATCACTTTACTTCGTCGATCATCATCAGCTATATTGGGTAATATTGGATTTTTTAATTTATTTACAATAATTATAACCATTACTGCCGGAACCATTTTTTTAATGTGGATAGGTGAATTAATTTCAGAGAAAAAAATTGGTAACGGAATATCTCTTTTAATCTTTGCTAATATTATTGCCGCTTTACCTTCAGCCGTTCAACAAATATTGATAACTTTTGATTTATCGCAAGTATATATGTTATTAGGTTTTGCAGTTATAGCTATAATAACCATAATTGGAGTTATTATTATAAATGAAGGGCAGAGAAATATTCCAGTACAATATGCTAGACAAATAAGAGGCAACAGAGCCTTTGGCGGAACATCAACTCATTTACCTTTAAGAGTTAATTCGGCCGGAGTTATTCCTATCATTTTTGCTATTTCAGTTATTGTTTTTCCTAGTATGATTGCTCAATTTTTTGTTTCAGCTAAATCAGCTTGGGTAGCTAATGCCGCTACTTGGTTTGTTAATTTATTTAATAATCAATTGTTTTACGGTATATCTTACTTTTTATTGGTTGTGGGTTTCACTTATTTTTATACGGAAATAGTCTTTAAACCGGATCAAATAGCCGAGAATCTTCAAAAACAAGGAGGATTTATTCCGGGAATAAGACCGGGTAGATTTACTAGTGAATATTTATCATATATAAGTCATCGTATATTATTAACTGGCTCTATTTTCTTAGCCTTAATCGCCGTTTTACCTTTAGTTTTAAAATATTTTACTGGAGTGGCTGCTTTATCTATTGGAGGAACCAGTTTACTTATCGTAGTATCAGTAGTTATTGAAACAGTAAAACAAATTGAAGCTCAAGTTACCATGAGAGATTATGATGGAGTTTAAAAATGTTTTTTTAATATATAAAAAAAGAATTGTTTTATAGCAATTCTTTTTTAT
>CAYMMH010000064.1:0-3460 GCA_964391525.1 uncultured Gammaproteobacteria bacterium
AGAGAGATAATCAATCTTATGCTACTGTTCAGATAGGTAGTCAGTGTTGGATGGCAGAGAATTTAAATTATGATAGAGATTGTTCTAATACTACCTGGGTTACTGATACTGATACTAGTTGGTGTGGTTGTTATAATAATAGTTCTACTTTGTGTGATACTTATGGTAAATTATATCAATGGAGTGCCGCCATGGGTGGAACAACTACTCCTTCTAGCAAAACACAGGGTATTTGTCCTGAAGGATGGCTTTTACCAACTCATATTGAAATAAATAAATTAACTTCTTTTTTGTCATCTTCTTCCAATTCTCAATATCAATGTGGAGGTAATTCTACTTATATTGCTAAATCATTAGTTTCAAATTCTGGTTGGCGTTCCACCACAACTGATTGTATGATTGGCAATAACCAACAAACTAATAATGCTACTGGTTTTAATGTTTTACCGGCCGGACTAAAAAACTGGAATAGCGATGTTTTTTCATATATGGGTATGAGTGCATCTTATTGGAATTCTGAAAGTGTTGGTCGTTCATATTGGTTTTGGTATGATAGAAATTATGTTTATTTAAGTGGTAATGCTTCTCAGTCCTTCTCAGTTCGTTGTTTAAAAGATTAGCATATAGTTTATAATAAATTATTATCAATTGACTTTTAAGCCTTATTTGTTATACTCTATATGAAATTAATAATTTATTGATAAAATAAGTATATCTTAATGATGTCTTATATAGAAAAATATGTCACAAGATAATATGATCGGAATGGAATGTACTGAGTGTAAACAAGTTTCTCATCATTCCCATAAAAACAAAAAAACATTAAAAGGAATTCGTTTAGAATTAAAAAAATTTTGTCGGTTTTGTCGTAAATCAACTATTCATAAAGAAACTAAGTAATATTAAATAAAAAAATAATGAAAGACAAAAATCTTTCTAAATATTTTTTAATATTTTTATTAATATTGGCTACAGTAGCTTGTTTTTTGTTATTCAAACCTTTTTTAATAGAAATAATTATTGCAGCCGTTTTTGCTTCCGTTTTTTATAAGCCTTATTTAAAATTAAGTATATTTTTAAAAGGAAAAAGAAAAATAGCTGCTTTTTTGATGAGTCTTTTTTTATTATTACTTGTAATAGTACCAATTAGTCTTTTAATAGTTCAACTTAGTAAAAAAGCACCTAGAGCCTATAATGAAACTGTTCAATTTATAACTACTACTGGTAAAAATTTTACTGATAATTTTTCTAATAAATTTGGTTTAGATTTAAATGGAGAAAATGTTCAATCTTTTTTATTATCTACAGCTGAAAAAATGAGTTCTTGGTTAACTTCTATTATCTCTTCCATATTTAAAGGGACAACCGATTTCTTAATATCTTTAGTATTAATAATTTTGGCTGTTTTCTTTTTCTTTGTTGATGGAGAAAAAATGTTAAGGAAGTTAAAGTTATGGTCTCCTCTACCTAGTAAATATGATTTAGTTATATTTAATAAATTTAGGGAAATGAGCTATAGTGCCTTGATATCAACTTTTGTTACAGCTGGTATTCAAGGAATAATTGGGACAATTGGATTTTTAATAGTTGGTATTCCAGCTTTATTTCCAGGAATATTAATTTCCTTTGCTTGCCTTATACCCTATGTGGGTGGGATGTTTGTTTATGTTCCCATTGGTATTTATTTAATATTAGCTGGGCAAATTTGGCAGGGAATTTTTATTTTAATTTGGGGAGCGGTGATTATAGGGAATGCTGATAATATTATTAGAGCCTATATTCTTCACGGAACAGCAAAGGTTAACCCTATTTTTTTAATATTAGCTCTTATGGGTGGACTTATATTGTTTGGTTTCTGGGGGTTAGTTTTAGGTCCTATCATTTTATCATTAATAGTTACTGTTTTAAGTATTTATCAAATGGAATATGGTAAAGAATTGGAAAATTTATCAATTGGAGAAGAAATTAAAAAATAGAAAAAATAATATAATTAATTTAAATTTTATGTTGGGAGAAAAAACAAAAAAAAATTTAGAAGAAGCTTTTGCTGGAGAATCAAAAGCTCGTAATAAATATGATTATTTTGCCAGTATCTTTAAAAAAGCCGGCTATATTCAAATTGCCAATATTTTTGAAGAAACCGCTCGTAATGAAAAAGAGCATGCTAAATTATGGGCCAAACAATTAGAGCTTATTCCTAGTGAATTAAATGATATTTTAAAAGCGGCTATTGAAGGAGAAAAATTTGAAACTGAAAGTATGTATCCTCGTATGTATAATGAAGCTTTGGAAGAAGGTCATGAAGACATCGCCAAAATGTTTAAAGAAGTGGGTGAGGTAGAGGAAAAACACCAAGAACGTTATCAAAAGTTATTAAATAATTTGGAAAAAGGAGAAGTCTTTAAAAAACCGGAAGTTAAACGTTGGAAATGTAATAATTGCGGATATATTCATGAAGGCGAAGAAGTACCAGAGAAATGTCCGGCCTGTTCTCATCCTCAAGGATATTTTGAAGTGTTTGAAGAAACATATTAATCTAATAATTAAAAATAATTTTATGGAAAACAGAATAGGTAAAGTTTTTTATTGTACCGTTTGTGGAAATGAAGTTGAATTTGTTAAGGATAGTGGAACCCCAATAATTTGTTGTGGAAAAGAAATGGTGGAGAAAGAAGAGAAGACAGAGTAAATGGAATAGTATTTAAGATAAATCTTTAAATAAAAAAGAACCGTTTAAAACGGTTCTTTTATTTATTTATAGTTTAACTTATCTTTAACTTAATTTGTTATTCTTTTAGAGAGATAAGTTTGTGTTGTAATATTTCCAAGGGCACTGCATCTTTATGGTGTCGAAGCGAATTTTTAAATGATAAAGCAAAAAGAAGAATTAAAAATTTAGGTGATGTTGGACGAGAAAAAGGAAAAATAACTAATAGAGAAAAAAGAAAAAAAGAATTAGAAATAATTGATAATAGTTGTTTAGTTTTGAAGAATAGAAAATAGGATGTTGATGATTATAAATTGTTTTTAGCTTTATTATATTGGGGAGAGGGTGGTAAAACCAATAATTATATTAATTTTATAAATTCCGATCCTGAAATGATAAAAACTTTTTTGTATTTATTCAGAAAATCTTTCAGTGTAAATGAAAAAAAATTTTATGTCAGATTGCATTTGCACGAATATCATAATAAAAAAGAAATGATAATTTTTTGGTCGGAGATTACTGGTATTGAAAAAAATAGGTTTTCTATATATAATAAACCACATACTGGTATTAATAAGAAACCTGGTTATAGAGGATGTTTAATTGTTAATTATGGAGATGTAAAAATATTTAAAGAAGTTTTTATAATAATAGAGAGATTAATTAAATATATAAATAATGCGGGATTGGTGTAGTGGTAACATGTTTGACTCCAAATCAAACGACGTGGGTTCAATTCCTACATCCCGTGCA
>CAYMMH010000065.1:0-3383 GCA_964391525.1 uncultured Gammaproteobacteria bacterium
TAAATTATTATTTCAATATTGATGATTGTAGCATAATTTAAAAAATAATCAAGTCTAGCATCTTTGCCAATCATTTTTTTATCTGTTATACTGATAATAACTTAATTTTATAATTATGGCTATAATTGCTTTATCAGTTATTATTTTAATATTTTCTATCATTATTCATGAGTATGGACATGCTTGGATGGCTAATAGATTGGGTGATAGTACCGCTAAAGATTTGGGTCGTTTAACTTTAAATCCTATTCCTCATATTGATATATTTGGTTCAATTCTTTTGCCCTTATTTTTCATTTTGAGCGGAAGTGGTTTTTTATTAGCTTGGGCTAAACCGGTACCTTATGATCCAACTAGAATAAAAGATAAAAAATATGGAGATTTAAAAGTGGCTTTAAGTGGTCCTGTTTCTAATTTAATTTTAGCTACTTTTTTTGGTTTATTAGCTAGATTTTTACCATTAACCAATGGTTTAAAATCTCAATTATTAAGTTATTATTTATCAAATAACACATCTTCTATTCTTTCTTTAATGTCTGGAAATATTTTAGTGGTAATTTTTTTAATGTCAATTATTTTTTGTTTTTTAAATTTATTATTAGCCATTTTTAACTTAATTCCAATTCCACCTCTAGATGGTTCTAAAATTATTTTAAATTTTTTACCAGATAGATTAAAGTATAAATTTTTTTCTATTGAAAAATGGGGAATGTTTATAGTCTTTATTTTTTTAATGCTTGGTTTTTTTCAATATTTGATGTATCCCATTTTGTACTCTCTAATTTTTTTAACAGGAATAAAATAGTTTTATGTACAGCGTAACTCATTTAGCTTTAGGACTGATTATAGGGAAGGCAACCGGAGATTATCCGGCAGCTTTAACCGGATCTTTATTGATTGATGTCGACCATTTATGGCCAGCTTTCAGGGATGGAGAATTATTTAATTTAAAAAAATTTTTAAAAAGAACAACCAGTTCCAAGGATAGTTCTCGTTGTTTTTTTCATAATATTTTTTCTTGGATTGCTTTATCAGCTTTAGCTTGTCTTATTGGCTTTCATTTTGCTTGGGTTTTTGCCTTAGCTTATTTAGGTCATTTAATATTGGATGCTATTGATAGTTCACCTTTTTTTCCTCTATTTCCTATGAAAAAAATTAATATTACCGGCTTTATTTCTTATTGTTCTAAAAAGGAATTTGTGTTTAGTTTATTTTTATTTTTAATCTTTGTTATTTTTAATCTTGACTTATTTTAAATATTTTGATAAATTTTATTTGTATTTACAATAAAGGCCCATTGGGTTTTTTATGTTTTTTTAATTATTTTTAAAATTATTTATGCCAACTATTAATCAATTAATAAAAAAAGGACGAAAATCATCTGTTAAAAGAAAGAAGAACTTAGCTTTAAGAACTGGTTTAGACTCTTTGCATAGAAAGAAAAAAGTAACCAAAAAAGGATTTCCTTTTAAACAAGGAGTTTGTCTTAAAGTTACAACTATGACTCCTAAGAAACCGAATTCTGCTTTACGCAAAATAGCTCGTGTTCGTTTATCAAATGGAATGGAAGTAACTTCATATATTCCAGGTATGGGACATAATTTACAAGAACACTCTATTGTATTAATTAAAGGAGGAAAAACAAAAGATTTACCGGGTGTTAGATATAAAGTGGTTCGTGGAGTTTATGATTCTCAAGGAGTAGAAAAAAGACGACAAGGACGAAGTCGTTATGGAACTAAAAAACCTAAAGAATAATTAATTTATAATATAATAATTTAAAATTGTTATAGCTGACAATTTAAAAAAAATATGAGAGGTAAACAAGCACCTAAAAGAGAAATTGAAAGTGATTTAAAGTATGGTGATAAAAATATCGCTAAGTTTATAAATTACATAATGTTAGATGGTAAGAGATCAGTGGCTCAAGGCATAGTCTATGAGGCTTTTGATATTATAAGAAAAGAAACTAAGCATGATCCTCGCCACATTTTTAATAAGGCTTTAAAAAAAGTGTCTCCGTTATTAGAAGTTAGAGGAAAGAGAGTCGGAGGCGCTAATTATCAAGTTCCATTTCAAGTTAGAGGGGAACGACGTTTTTATTTAGGTTGTCATTGGATTATTAATTCAGCTAAAGCTCGTAAAGGAAAATCAATGGCTGAAAAATTAGCTGTTGAAATACTAGATGCTTCTAATGGCGAAGGTAATGCTGTAAGAAAACGGGAAACAGTACATAAAATGGCCGAAGCTAATAAAGCTTTTGCTCATTTTTCTAGATAATAATTAAATTAATTAAAATATTATATGTCGCAAGATTATAGTTTAGACAAATTTAGAAATATCGGAATTATGGCTCATATTGATGCTGGTAAAACAACTTTTACCGAGAGAGTTTTATTCTATACTGGAAAAAAACATAAAATTGGTGAAACTCATGATGGAGCTGCTGATATGGATTGGATGGAACAAGAAAAAGAGCGAGGTATTACTATTACTTCAGCTGCTACTACTTGTTTTTGGAAAGATAATAAAATAAATATTATTGATACTCCCGGTCACGTTGATTTTACCGTTGAAGTAGAAAGATCTCTTCGGGTATTAGATGGAGCCGTAGCTGTTTTTGATTCTTCACAAGGAGTAGAACCTCAATCTGAAACTGTTTGGCGTCAAGCTGATAAATATAATGTTCCAAGAATTTGTTTTGTTAATAAAATGGATAAGACCGGAGCAGATTTTTACATGAGTTTAGAATCAATAAAAAAGAGATTGAATTCTAAAGCCATGGCTTATCAATTACCAATTGGATCAGAAAATGATTTTAATGGTATTATTGATTTATTAACTAAAAAAGCTTATAAATTTGAAGGTAATTTTGGAGAACAGATAATTGAAATTGAAATTCCTTCTGATATGACAGAAAAAGTAGAAAAATATAGAAATGAATTAGTGGAAAAAATTGCTGAGTTTGATGATACTTTAACTGAAAGATATTTAAATGGTGAAGAATTGAGTTTGGTTGATTTAAAAAAAGCTTTAAGAACTGGAGTTATCTCTAATGGAATTTATCCGGTAATGTGCGGTACCGCTTTACAAAATATCGGAATTCAATTAGTTCTTGATGCTGTTTGTGATTATTTACCTTCGCCTTTGGATATCGGTGATATAACAGCTACTGATATTAAAGATGAAACTAAAAAAATAATTATAAAAGCTGATGAAAAAGAACCTTTTACTGGTTTGGCTTTTAAAATAGCTACTGATCCATTTATTGGAAAATTATGTTTTGTTAGAGTCTATAGTGGAATTTTAAGTTCAGGTTCCTATATAGTTAATTCCTCTACTGGTAATAAAGAAAGAGTTGGTCGTTTGGTTAGAATGCATGC
>CAYMMH010000066.1:0-3316 GCA_964391525.1 uncultured Gammaproteobacteria bacterium
TTGTTGCTATCGGAGCAGCTGTTCAGGCTGGTGTTTTACAAGGAGACGTTAAGGATGTTTTGCTTTTGGATGTTACCCCATTAACTTTAGGCATTGAAACATTGGGTGGAGTAGCTACCCCTTTAATTGATAGAAACACTACTATACCTACATCAAAATCTCAAATTTTTTCTACAGCGGCTGATAATCAACCAAGTGTAGAAATACATATTGTTCAAGGAGAAAGACCTATGGCGGCTGATAATAAAACTTTAGGTCGTTTCATATTAGATGGTATTCCACCAGCCCCTCGGGGGGTTCCTCAAGTTGAAGTTACTTTTGATATTGATGCTAATGGAATATTGAATGTTATGGCCAAGGATAAGGCTACTGGTAAAGAACAAAAAATAACTATTACCGCTTCTTCCGGTTTAAGTAAGGAGGAGGTTGAAAAAATGAGACAGGAAGCTGAACTTCACGCTGATGATGATAAAAAGAAAAAAGAAAATATTGAAATTAAAAATCAAGCTGATGCAGTAGTTTTTACCACGGATAAAATGTTAAAAGAATCAGGAGACAAAATGAAAGAAGAAGATAAAAAAGAATTAGAAACCAAGGTAGAGGAATTAAGAAAAATAAAAGATACCGAACAATATGAAGATATGAAAAAGAAAATGGAAGAATTAAATGAAGTAGCTCAAAGAATTGGTACTGCTATGTATCAAAATTCAGCTAATCAGAAAACTGAACCAAATGAACCTAAAGCTGAAGATAAAAAAGAAAATGATAATGTAGTAGAGGGAGAGGTAGAAGAAAATAAATAATAAAAATATATTATGGCTGGAAAAGATTATTATAATATTTTAGGAGTTTCTAAAGATGCTAAAGCTGATGACATAAAAATAGCTTTTAGAAAATTAGCTCATAAACACCACCCTGATAAGGGTGGTGATGCTAATAAGTTTAAAGAAATAAACGAAGCTTATCAGGTTTTAGGTAGTGAACAAAAAAGGAAACAATACGATCAATTTGGTTCTGCTTTTCAAAATGGTCAAGCCGGTGGAGCTTATGGTGGTTTTGATTTTTCCGGATTTCAAAATGGCAATTTTTCAGGAACTAATGTTAATTTTGAAGATTTAGGAGATTTATTTGGAGGATTGGGTGATATGTTTGGATTTTCTTCTTCTGATCGTAGTCAAGGAAGTAGACAAGGTAAAAACATAGAGGCGATTTTGATTATTGATTTTATGGAAGCTGTTTTTGGTGCTGAAAAAGAAATAATTATTGATAAAAATATTAAATGTGATAAATGTAATGGTAGTGGAGCGGAACCAAACAGTAAAATAGAAACTTGTTCGGTTTGTAAGGGGCGAGGTCGGGTTTTTAAAATGCAAAGAACAATTTTTGGTTCTATGCAAACCGAAGCAGTGTGTTCAAATTGTTCTGGTGAAGGAAAAATATATTCTAAGAAATGTTCTAAGTGTAATGGACAAGGAATATATGCAGGTCAAGAAAAGATAAAAATTAAAATACCAGCCGGAATTAATGAAGGTGAGTCAATAAGATTAGGAGGATATGGAAATGCTGGTTTTAAAAATTATCCAGCTGGAGATTTAATTTT
Source organism: uncultured Gammaproteobacteria bacterium (assembly GCA_964391525.1). Taxonomy (GTDB): domain Bacteria; phylum Patescibacteriota; class Patescibacteriia; order Patescibacteriales; family UBA12465. Next base: position 1,601 of record CAYMMH010000066.1, read on the forward strand.
AAGAATAAGAATTAATCAAGATAAAAATTTCTTAAGACAGAATTATAATATTTATACTAAGGTAAAAATAAGTGTTAAACAGGCTATTTTAGGTGATAAAATAAAAATAGCAACTATTCACGGAGAAGTTATTTTAAAGATTCCAGAAGGTACTCAATCGGGAACATCTTTTAAATTAAAAAATAAAGGAGTTCCTAAATTAAGAGGTCTTGGTAATGGAGATCATTTGGTTGAGATTATTGTTAATATCCCAAAAGGATTATCACGTAAGGATAAAAAAATTTTTGAAACATTAGAATTATAATATATGTATATAGATACTCATTGTCATTTAAATTTTAATGATTATAAAGAAGATGCTTTAGAAATTGCTAAAAAAGCCTTATCAGAGGACACAGAAATGATAGTGGTGGGATCAATGTTAAGAACATCAACTAGGGCAGTAGATTTTGCTGAAAAATTTTCTAAAGGAGTATACTCAGCTATTGGCCTTCATCCTTGTCACTTAATAAATCAAACAGTTGAAAATGAAAAAGATGAGAGTGACAAATATAGATTTATTACTCAAGCTGAGGTTTATAGAGAAGAAGATTATCAAAAATTAATTGATAGTAGTAATAAAGTTATAGCCATTGGAGAAATTGGTTTAGAATATTTTCGTTTACCAGACGATAAAAAAGAATTAGAAAAAATAAAAGAACTTCAAAAGCAAGTATTTAAAAAACAATTAAATTTAGCTAAAAAAAATAATTTACCAATTATTATTCATTGTCGTGAAGCTCATGATGATTTATATTCTATTTTGTATGATTTTGTTGAAGGAAAAACTTTATCGGAAGATTGGGGGGTAATACATTGTTTTTCGGGTGATTATGAATTAGCTAAAAAATACAATTCCTTAGGATTAAAAATTTCTTTTACTGGATTAATAACCTTTGCTAATCAATGGGATGAGGTTATAAAAAAAATTCCTTTAGAAAAAATAATGGTGGAAACCGATTCTCCATATTTATCTCCCATTCCTTATCGTGGTAAAAGAAATGAACCTCTTAATGTTAAAGAAGTAGTTAAAAAAATTGCTGAATTAAAGGGATTAGAAGTTGATGAAGTAGCCAAAATTACTTATAATAATGCTAAACAATTATTCAAAATATAATTAAGATATATTTAGTTTATTTTTAAATCACCCTTGACTTTTATATTCATTTGTCCATATAATTAAATATAGAAATAATAAAACTCAGGAGCTTTTAGTTCTTGATTTATTTTTTGAAATGGAAAATAATGATAAAAAAAAGCCAGCTTATTGGGTAGAACCAATCAAAATAGCAGCTCGTCTTTCATCCTGGATAGCCTTTCCAGTTATTATAGGATATTTTTTGGGTGCTTATTTAGATAAAAAATATAATAGCTCGCCAAAGTGGACACTTATAATTATTGGAATTTCTTTTTTTGTTTCTATGTTTGGTTTAGTTAAAAATTCTATTGATGAGTATAAAAAAATAGAAAAAAATGAAAAAATAAATGATTCTAAATTAAAAAAAGATTAGTTTATGACCGAAGAAACACAACAAAATCATGAAGAAATTGTTACTGAAAATACTTTATTTGCTGAACCTATTTTCTCAATTGGTAATTTTACTGTAACTAATTCTTTAATCAATTCTTGGATAGTTTTATTAATAGTCATAATTTTTGTTTTTTCTTTAAAAGGCA
>CAYMMH010000067.1:0-3181 GCA_964391525.1 uncultured Gammaproteobacteria bacterium
AGAGTAATATTTTTTTTAATAAAGTTGTTAACTGGAAAAATTTATTGTCCTTACCAAAGGTTATTAGAAATTTAATAATATTTTTTATTATAATCATTTGTTTAGTTTATTTACTTTTTTATTTTAAAAATGTTATTGCCCCACCGTCTTTAAAAGTTGATTATCCACAAGAAAATCAAGTAGTAAATAGTTTTTTACTTAACGTTTCCGGAAAAACAGAACCGGAAAGCGAAGTCAAAATAAATAATCAATTAACAATAATTGATGATGACGGAAAATTTTCTGAAGATATTTATTTAAAATCTGGAGTTAATACTATAGCTATTACAGCTAAGAAAAAACATAGCCGAGAAAGTAGTGTAGTTAGACAAGTTTTAGTTGAAGTTTCTAATTAATTAAAATAAATATATGTTTGATAATAAAAACGGTTTATTAAAAATAAATTTTTTGATAAATAAAGTAATAAAAAACGATAATGATAAAGTAGCTGACTTGGGTTGTGGAAAGTTTGGTTATTTTGTTTTTCCTTTAACTAAAATAATAGGCAAAAGAGGAAAAATTTATGCCGTTGATGTTATAAAAGATAATCTAAAATCAATTAATAGTGTAGCTCAGGCTGAAAATTTAACTCAAATTGAAACTATTTGGAGTAATTTGGAAATTTATAAAGGAACAAAAATATCTGATAATTCTTTAGATGTTGCTCTTTTAATATGTCTTTTACATCAATCAGAAAAATATCTTGATATTTTGAAAGAATCTGTTAGAATGTTAAAAACTGGTGGTCGGCTATTAATTGTTGATTGGAATAAAGAAAATTTTATTTTTAAAAATAAAGATAAAGAAATAGTAAGTCCGGATGAAATTAAAGAAAGTATAAAAAAATTACCTTTAGATTTGCAAGAAGAATTTATGGCCGGAGATTATCATTACGGATTATTATTAATAAAAAAATAATTTATAAATATTTATGTTTAATTTATTGACTTTAAAATATTGGTTTAATTTAAGACCGGAAGCTTTTTCTTCTATGGCTAATATAATTATTTTTTCTTTTTTAGGTTTATTAATAATTGGCACAATAGTTTTTTTTATTTTTAAAAATAAAAAAGGAGTGTATAAAATATTATTTAGTAAATTGTATGATTTTTGTTTAATAAACTTAATTATAGGATTATTGTTATTCTTTTTTAGTTGGCAACAAATATCTTTTTTATCGGCTCGTTTTTGGTATATGCTATGGTTAATAATTTTTGTAGTTTGGTTTGTTGAAATAATGAAAACATCTGGTAAAATATCAGATTTAAGAAAAAAAAGACAAAAAAGAAAAGAATTTGAAAAGTATTTACCCTAAGTTTAAAAGAAAAACTAATTGTTTTGTTTTTTCACGGTTTTTAACCGTTTTTTTAATTTTAGGAGGTTTTTAATAAAAATTAAAGAATCTGATAAAATTTTTATTTTACTGGTTCTTTTTTCATAACGATCCTCGGCCCAATCAACTGGTATTTCTTTTATTCTATAATTCAAAAAATTAGCAAAAATTAATAACTCAGTGTCAAAAAACCAGTTTTTATCTTCTATAAATTTAAATGTATTTAAAAATAAAGTTTTAGTCATACCCTTAAATCCACATTGTAAATCAGAAAAATTATGTTTTAATATTATTTTTGACAGAAAAACATAAATTCTAGAACTTAATTCTCTAAGAAAAGATCTATTAGTTTTTGATTCAGATAATAATCGTGATCCAATAACCAAATCAAAAGTATTGTTTAATAAATTTTCTAATAAAGTATTTATATTTTCTAATGATACAGCTAAATCAATATCCATATAAATTAAAAAATCAGCCGAGCTGTGTTTAAAATAAGTTTTTAAAGCATTACCCTTGGCCTTTTCTTTTATTACAAAAATATCAATTTTTGAATTTTGTTTTTTTAAATTATTAGCTACAATTATGGAATTATCTGTTGTTCCATTTAAAACTAAAATTATTTTCCAATTAAAATCATAATTTTGATTATTTAAAAAGTCTAATAATTTTAGAGAGCTTTTTTTTAAGATTTGTTCTTCGTTGTGACAAGGGATGATAAATTCTACCAACATAATTTATTTTTTATATATAAAAATATCATTTTGAGAATAAATTTTTATATAGTTTTCTTTAATATATATTTCTAATTGATTATTTCCTTGATGTTTAAATTTTTTAGACATATTTTCATAGTAAAAAAGAACGGCACAACTAGGTTCATTTTTTTTAAAATCATCTAAAGCTTTAGCAAATTGGCTGGGGGTGTTTTGTTTTTCTATTAATACATCAAAATTAGTAGCATTTAATTTTTTAGTTTCAAAATATAGGTTGGGGGAAAAGGGGCCACTGTATATATATTTTCCGGAACAATTTTCTTTTATATAGTCAATCCAATTATTTGAGTTATCTTTAGAATAAGAATAAAAAGGAGTAAAAGAGGTGTTTATGTACTTTATAGAAGAAAAAGTTATTATTATTGTAAAAACAATAATAAATATTTTTGTTTCTCTAGTTTGATTATTTAAAAATAAAGAAGGAATTAATATTAACATTGGGAAAATTATTAAAACTATATGATAAAAATCGGGTAAAGGAATAACACTTAATAATAAGAAAAACTGAATGCCCAATAAGTAATTAATAATAATTGATTTGTTTTTTAAATAAATAAAAAAATAAGTAAAAATAAGAAAAAAAGCTACTAATAAAAAAAATGAAGTTTTATTTACTTCCCAATAAGTTAACATCGGAAAGGTTATTAAGTTTTGATACAAAAGTTTAGGTGACCATTTTAAAAACAAAAGAACTATAGGTAAACCAGCTCCAATACCATAAAATATAATATTTTTTATTTTTTTATTTTTTATATTATAAATTAATAAAAATAAAAAAGAAAAACCTATTGTTATTAATCCTTTTTGTTGTAAAAAAATAGTGGCTAAACCACCCAATAAACCTGATAAGAAAAAAAATAGATTAGAGCTATTTTTTAAACCTTGTAAAAAGAAAAAGAGTGACCAAATTAAAAAGAAAAGATTATATAAATTATGATTTATTATTGGTAAGGGAATTAAAGATAAAATAAAAATTAATGGAAATATAAAATTAGCTTTATTTCTTTTTATTAAATCCAATGATTTATATATT
>CAYMMH010000068.1:0-3171 GCA_964391525.1 uncultured Gammaproteobacteria bacterium
CAGTTGTCCAAACCTTTAGTTACGACACCGCCTTTTTTAAGCACAACTCTAAACTTGGCTGGTATAGCCAATCTTCCTTTGTCATCAAGATTGTGATTGTATTCTCCAATAAACATAAATTTGTTTTTTTTAATTCCCCACTTTTCACCTAACAACTATAATTATACACCACTTGACCCCAAAGGTCAACATCGTTTTATTATTAAAAAACACTTATAAACAAGGGGTAAAAGACAAAATAAAAAAACGAGTTATAGTTATTCACTTTTAACTCGTTTTTTTATATTTTAAACCCTAAATTTAATCCACATTTTATCAACAAGTATTCCCCTATTTATATTTTATATAATTATCTTCATCTAATATATTAAAGTCTGGAATTACTAAAATATCACTGACTGATTTAATAGAATTGATCCAAGATAGATTAACTTTTTTTTGATCAAAAGACATAAATTCAGAAATAGTATATTTATTAATTCCAACAACATTATTATTTTTAAAAAGAATTATAGATAAAGGAACTTCCCAATAATTATAGGGGGTATTATTTTTTATTGAAAAAGAAACATTATTAACATAACCAGACGAACCATCTATCTTATCAGCTTTAAAAACAGAATCAGCAATCATAAAATTATTTCTTTCAGAATAATAAGCATTCCAATCAGGATATTTTTTAACATCTACTCTTTCCCAACTAGTATTCTTAATAGAAAAAGATAAATTATCAGGACGATTTTTCAAACTAACAGATAAAATCATTACGTATTTATTTTCATTAGGATAAATCAAAGAACCTCCGCAAGCTAATTCGACTTCACCATCGTAAAAACAATATATTATATTAGAAAAGAAATTTGGATTGGGATTTTTGACTTTAGCCAAAAAATCATATTTACCATCATGAGAAAAATATTGAATACCATTATACTCTAATTCAATAGCTGTTCGACTTGGATTTAAAGTAACCCCAATATTGGTTAATTCTTCTAAATCTTTATTTTCCTTATTTATTCCTCTTATATAATCGTAAATATTATAAAAAGAAAACAAAAATAAAACTACTGATAAAATAAATAGAAATAAAACCGTCCCTATAAATAATTTGCGACGATTTTTTAAAAACCATAAACTTAAACTAAACTTATCAAAAGATTTGCTTGTTTCTTTTTTATCATTCCTTAAATTTATTTCATTATTTTTATTTTTTATATTATTGTTCATATTTTTTAAAAATGCTATAATTTAACTATAATAATATTATAACATAATTATATAATTTTAAAAATATGAATATTAATATTCCTTTAGATGTTCCCAAAAAATACAAAAAAACTTACAAAAAAAACTTTTTAAATGCTACTCATAAAAGTAATAATTTATTTTTATTCGCCGGCGATCAAAAAATAGAACATTTGAATAAAGACTTTGCGTCTTCTTCAAAATTTGGAAATAGCGATCCTGAACATCTTTTTAAAATAGCTAATAAATCTAATATTGGAGTTTTTGCGGCCCATTTGGGATTAATTTCTCGTTATGGAAATAAATATAAAACAATACCTTATTTAGTGAAACTTAACGGAAAAACAGATATAATAAAAACTCAAGATCCATTAAGTTTGGCTCTATGGTCAGTATCTGATGTTATTAAATTTCAAAAAAATTCAGGTTTAAAAATTTTAGGAGTTGGATATACTTTATATTTAGGTAGCGAATACGAAAATGAAATGATGATAGAAGCTAGTAAAATAATATCTGAAGCTCATGCTAATGGTTTAATAACTATTTTATGGATTTACCCTCGAGGGAAAAATGTTAAAAATGAAAAATCCATAGAAATATTATCAGGAGCTGCTGGAGTTGGACTTTGTTTAGGAACTGATTTTATTAAATTACCCTACCCTTTTGGAAATAACGAAGAGGAAGCTAAAAAATTTAAAGAAGTTATTGAAGCCGCCGGTAACACTGGAATAATATGTTCGGGGGGAAAAAAAATAAATAATAAAGAATTATTAAAAAATATTTCTAATCAAATAAAAATATCAGGAACCAGAGGTTGTGCTATTGGACGCAATATTCATCAAAATGATTTAAAAACAGCTATTAAATTAGCAAATGATATTAGTAAGATAGTTTACAATAAATAACAATATATATAATAAAAATAGGATATTATCAGCCTGTTTTTATTATGTTTTTTATTACCTATTGACAAATATTAAATAATATGTTATAATATTATTATTCATTAACAAAGAAATAAAAAAAAATATTATAATCATGAAAGCAAGGGTAAGAGTAAATTTGGGTGGTGGAATGAGTGGAATGGTAGTAGTAGCAGAACTACCGTTTGAACTTTCGGGTACGAAAGAAGAATGTGAAAAAATATTCAACTATTACAGGGATAATTATCCTTACACAAGAGTAGGATGTAGAAATATATCATCGTTTGCAACGATGTACGTAAGTCTAAAGGACTTAACTTTTGTGGAAAGAAATTTTAATCCTTTATCTCCTAGAAAGGAGTATTAAAATCAAAGAAGCAAAAAAAGCTTCTTTTTTTATTTTTTATCCTCTATTTCTTGTAATAAATTATCTATGAATTCTTTTTTATTAATTACTTCTATTTTTTGTTCACCTCTTTTTCTGATAGATAAATCATCACTCTCTATTTCTTTATCTCCTATTACTATTATATAAGGAACCTTTTCTCCTACTGCTTTTCTAATCTTATTAGCTACTGTTTCATTATCAATATCTATTTCTGATCTTAAATCTAAATCTAAAAATTCTTGCTTTAATTTATTACAATAATCTACATGCTTCTCCCCTACTGAAATAATCTTCATTTGAACTGGGGCCATCCAAGTTGGAAAAGAAGCTCCATAATGTTCAATTAATACTCCAAAAAATCTTTCTAAAGATCCTAATAAGGCTCTGTGAATCATAATTGGTTGTTCTTCTTTTTCTGGACCCTGATAAGTCATATTAAACTTTTTAGGATTTTGAAAATCAAGTTGAATAGTTGTTAATTGCCATTCCCGACCAATAGAATCTTTGGCTTTAATATCTAATGATGGACCATAAAATTTTGATCCTCCTTCTTCTATTTCATAAGGCATATTAAATTCACTTACCACTTCTTTAATTGTTTTTTCAGCTAAATCC
>CAYMMH010000069.1:0-3163 GCA_964391525.1 uncultured Gammaproteobacteria bacterium
TTTGTGACCCCTACGAGAGTCGAACTCGTCTTATCAGGTTGAAAACCTGGTGTCCTAACCGATAGACGAAGGGGCCAATATTAGAAATTAAAATGCTTTTAGCATAAAGACTAAAAGCATTCTCATTTTATATTTATTTTTAAACATTGTCAATATAAATTAATCTTTTATACAACGAATTGACAAACCGTCCTCTTGCCCTTGCCAGTAGTAACTTAAGGGGTAAAAAAGAGCGTCGTCATAGTACAAGTAGAGATAATAAGCACCATAAGACACAGGCGACGACGTCCAAAGAAAAGCAAGGTTGCCACGATCCCAAAAATCAGGAGAAAAAGAATGCCAACCACTCGGTAAGATATTAAAACCAGTAGCATTATTAGTTTGCTGATCATTACCTACGACACAAGAAGTTGTGGCTGAGGTCCAGCCATTATTAGAAGCTAAAGCTTTCCCTATATTACCAGAGACACCGTTACAACGATAATTAAAAGAAGCAGTATTAACGTATGTAGTTAATACTGTCCATTCGGCGTCAGTTGGTATATGCCAACCATCAGGACATATACCTTGTGTAGTTGAAGTATCATAATTCATAGCTTCAGTCCACTGATATAGTCCTCCATAACCATTATCACAATTACTCTCTAGGTCATCATAACAAAATTTTTGAATTATAGAATCATCTAGTTGATGATAATCTCCATCTATTCTAGTGCCAATATTTAAATTTTCAACAAACCAACATTGATCTCCGTATTGTTTAGTCGCATAAGATTGATTATCTCTACCATCTATTAAATTTTCACCACAGGTCCAAGAACTTAAATCTTCAACTAAACTCTGAGGAGAAGCTACTACTTTTCCAGCTGGTAAACTTCCAGTATTATTTCCTAAACAAAAAGATATAGTATAAGAAGAATTATCTGCACCAATAGAAATATATGAATATTCATTAGTTATAGAATCACAATCGCCATCAGGTGGAGTAGGAGCTTGAGGAACTTCCTCCATATATATAACTTCTCCCGAACTTAAAGATTCACCAAAATTAATATTGGGTGGATAAAAACCATTGTCACTTATATATAATTCTAGAGCCAATTGAAGTTGTTTAATATCAGCTATTCTTTTGATATCACGAGAATTTCTCCTAACATTTTGCAACGATAAAACAATTAAAGTAACTAATATTCCAATAATAGCTATTACTATTAATAGTTCAACAAGAGTAAAGGCATTAATACTTTTCTTTTCTTTATTATTTTGTTTATTTTTATTCATTGTTATTTTATTATATTAATATAATATCACTTTTTTTTGTTAAACTTCAATAACAAAAATAATGATAAAATCTTGTCTTTAATTAAAACTTCAGTTAAACTATAGTTATAATTTAAAAATATGCCAATAATATTAGGAATAGAAAGCAGTTGTGACGAAAGTGCTGCTGCTGTTATAAAAATAGAAAAAACAAAAAAGTTTAAAGTGTTATCAAATATTGTTTCTTCTCAAATTGATATTCATAAACAATATGGTGGAGTAGTTCCTGAAATTGCTGCCCGTGAACATGTACTTCATATTTTACCAGTTATTGATCAAAGTCTTAAGCGAGCAAAAATAAAACCAGAAGAAATTTCGGCTATTGCCGTTACAGCTGGTCCTGGATTAATAACTTCTCTAATATCGGCTACTGAGACAGCTAAAGCTTTGTCTTATATTTGGAAAAAACCAATAATACCCATAAATCATATAGAGGGACATATCTACTCTGCTTTTATAGAGAATAAAAAAGAATTGAAACACCCTATTCTTATTTTAACTGTTTCGGGTGGACATAATATTTTAGCCATAATGAAAAAACATTCTAAATATTCTATTATTGGTCAAACTCTAGATGATGCTGCCGGTGAAGCTTTTGATAAAGCAGCTAAAATGATGAGTTTAGATTATCCAGGAGGACCAATAATTTCTAAATTAGCCAAAGAATATGAAACAAAAACTAAACAACCCGAAGAAATTGTATTACCTCGTCCTATGTTAAATTCTCCTAATTTTAATTTTTCTTTTTCCGGCTTAAAAACTGCTTTACTTTATAAATTAAAAAATGATAAAAAATGGAAAGAAAAAATACCTCAATATTGTTTTTCTTTTCAAAAAGCCGTGATAGACGTTTTAGTTACTAAAACTTTAAGGGTAGCTAAAAAATATGATATAAATACATTAATGTTAGTTGGAGGAGTATCAGCTAATATGGAATTAAAAAATGAATTCAAAAAAAGAATAAAAAAGTATTCTTTAAATATTAATTTTATTTTTCCTTCATTAAAATATACTGGAGACAATGCGGCTATGATTGCTATGGCTGGAGCTTATGATTTTTTAAATAATAGAAAAAAACTAAAAACATACAAAGATATAAAAGTTAATTCTAACCTTGAATTTAAATAAAAACCCATAAAAATAAGGGTTTTATTAGCAAAAAAAACGGTGGACAAATGCCTCTTGACATTTTTTTATTACTATGATACTATACTTTGTTATACATCAAAATAAAAAACCGATTTAAACGGGCCAGGCACGACAAGCATGGGACTTTCTTTCAGGGTTTCTAAGGTATTACACTTTAAAATTCCTAAAAGAAATTTTCTTGCCTATCCCGTTTAAGTCGGTTTTTTTATTGAGCTGTAATAGTAGAAGTGGAACTTGTAGCAGTGGTAGTAGAAAGTTCTTCAACTCCTAATAAACAAACCGCTTGCCATGGAACATATTTAGAATTAAATCTAGTTACTACTTTTTTCTCATTATCAGTTTCGGGATTATATATTACGGTATAATCAAAATAAGTTTGTGCTCCATTATGAGCGCTTTCAGTACATTTTTTTTTACCTACCGGTAATTCAGTGGTCTCAACTATTTTAGTTGGAGCCGGTTTAACAATATTAAATATAACCGGGACAGTGGAACTTACTATTCTTCCATCTGATTTTCCCCAAAAATCAAAATAAACATCGTTGTCTCCCTCAAAATGAGTTTGAATTAAAATATTGTTATTTGTATCATTTATAAATTTTAAATCGGGATTCGGAATATAAATAGTAGCATCGGTTCCGGCCGGTTCATAATAAGAAACTCTATAAGAATGATTACGTCTTTCAGTTATTGG
>CAYMMH010000070.1:0-3117 GCA_964391525.1 uncultured Gammaproteobacteria bacterium
TAATGGCTATTACTACTAATAGTTCTATGAGGGTGAAGGCTTTTTTATTTTGTTGTTTGGTTATTTTCATTATTATCTATTATATTATTTATATATAATATATTAACAAAATGATTATTATAATTCAATGTATGAATGTATGACTGAATAAAATGTGTATCAATAGTGGAAAAAGAATATTGAAAAATAAATTTAAGTAATATAATATATAAACATAAAATAATTATAAATAAATGTCGAACAAAAATAATTCAATTGAAAAGTTACCACCTCAAAACTTAGAAGCTGAGCAATCTCTTTTAGGTTGTTTATTATTAGACAAAGAATCAATCTATAAAATAGTGGACATTTTAAATCCGGAAGATTTCTATAACAATAATAATAAAGAAATTTTTACTGCCATGTTAGAACTTTTTAATAGCCAACAACCAATTGATATAATAACCCTATCTAATCGATTAGAAGAAAAAAAGATTTTACAAGAAGTTGGTGGTCGAACCTATTTAGCTCAATTATCTAATACCGTAGCCACTTCCGCCAATACCGTTAATTACGCCAACTTAATACAAAAGAAAGCAACTTTAAGACGTTTACAAATTTCAGCCAGTGAAATAATGGATTTAAGTTTTGAAGAAGAAAGAGAAATAGATGAAGTCTTAGATCAAGCTGAAAAAAAGATTTTTGGAGTATCAAGAAAATATTTAAAAAATTCTTTTTCCAGTATTGATGGATTATTAAATCAAGCTTTTGAAAGAATTGATGAACTTCATAAACGTAGTGGTAATTTACGAGGTCTATCAACCGGTTTTTATGATTTAGATAATTTATTAGCTGGCTTACAAAAATCTGATTTAATAATATTAGCTGCTCGTCCCAGTGTTGGAAAGACTTCTTTAGCTTTAGACATAGCTCGACAAGCAGCTATTAAAAATAAAATTGGAGTAGGAATATTTTCTTTAGAAATGAGTAAAGAACAGTTAATAGATAGAATGCTATGTGCCCAAGCTAATGTTAATTTGTGGAAAATGAGAACTGGAAATTTATCTGATAAAAATGAGGACAATGATTTTACTAAAATAGCTGAAGCTATGGGAGTTTTATCAGAATCTTCTATTTATATAGATGATTCCCCAAATATTTCTGTTATGGAGATAAGAGCTAAAACTAGAAGAATACAAGCTGAAAAAGGTTTAGGTTTAATAGTTATAGATTATTTACAATTAATGGAAGGTCGAGGAAAATATAGTGATAATCGAGTTCAAGAAATATCAGAAATTAGTCGTGGACTAAAAGGTATCGCTAGAGAATTAAATATTCCAGTATTAGCTTTAGCCCAATTATCTAGGGCTGCTGAACAACAAAGTGGAGCAGCTATTCCTAAATTATCTCACTTAAGAGATTCGGGATCAATTGAACAAGATGCTGATGTTGTTATGTTTATATATAGAAAAGCAGCTGATCGAGCCTATAACATTCAAGATTTATCAATGGACGAAAGATATAAAGCAGAAATTTATATCGCTAAACATCGCAACGGACCAACCGGACAAGTTGATTTGTTTTTCTCTGAAGAAACCGCCAGTTTTAAAAATATTAGTAAAAAAATAGATTAAAAAAAATAATTAAAATTAATTTTCCGCTTAAACAATAGCGGACGCAAGTTTATGTTTAATAAATTAAAACAATTTAAAGATTTACGTGGTCAAGCTAAGGTTATGCAAAATGCTTTAGGACAAGAAAAAATAGAATTGGAAAAAAATGGAATTAAAATTGTTATGAACGGTAATATGGAAATTACTGATTTAACTATTGAAAATCAATCTGATCCTTCCAGTACCGCCAAAACAATGAAAGATTTATTTAATGATGCTATTAAAAAAACTCAAAGAATAATGGCCAAGAAAATGCAAGAAATGGGTGGTTTCCCAGGCTTAACATAAAAAAATGGAATATCCTAAATCGGTAGAAAATTTAATAAAACAATTTTCTCAACTACCAACGGTCGGAAGAAAAACAGCTGAGCGTTATGTTTTTCATTTATTAAAACAAAATCCTAATCAAATAAAATTATTTTCTAAACACTTATTAGAATTATTTGATGGTTTAAAAACTTGTTCTAATTGTGGAGCTTTATCGGAACAAAATCCTTGTAGTATTTGTTCTGATAAAAAACGACAAGATAATATTATTTGTGTTGTCGCTAATTTTCAAGATTTATTAGCAATTGAAAATACTAAACTATATGAAGGAAAATATTTTATTCTAGGAGGATTGATAAATTCAATTGAAGGTGTTGGACCAGAAAAACTTAATATAAAAAACTTAGTGAAAGAAATTAACTCTAAATTAAAAAAATATTCTAATATAGAAATAATACTAGCCCTAAGTCCAACCATAGAAGGTGAATCAACTTGTCTTTACTTACAAAAAATATTAAAAAATTCTAAAATAAAAACTAGCAAACTAGCTAGAGGTTTATCTACTGGAACAAGTTTAGAATATGTTGATGGAAATACTTTAGCCGAGGCTTTAAAATTTAGAAAGTAAAAGATTTTGTAAAATTATTTATATCCTCTTCTATTTGATCATGTAAAACTTTTTTAGTTAATAAGCTTAAAGTAGCTATAGGTTCCTTATTACTTAATTTAATCATATCAGACAAAGCTCCTTGATTTCCTTCCCCACCCTGAGTACAGAAAAAAGCAACTTGTTTAAAGTTTTCTTTTTGTTCTGTTATAAGAGATCTAATAGGACTGGACATAGTCCAAGCCCAAACTGGAGTACCTATTATTACTAAATCATAATCTGATATATTATTAATAATTGGATTTATTGTAATAATCTTTTTAGAAACAGCTTCCTTACCAGCAATTAAATAACCTCTAACCCCAGAACGATTAATACTATCAGAAACTTCTTCAATATCAGCTTTTAAAATTGTAGCTATTTTTTCAGCTACTTTTTTAGTTGTACCAGTACGAGAGTAAAATAAAATTAGTGTTTTCATATTTTTAATTTAATATTAGAAACCTATTATAAAAAAATAAATAAATAACTTAGTAGGGGCAAGTTGTTTGCCTATCGACGAATAAAGTTTATATCATAAACTATTTTTTA
>CAYMMH010000071.1:0-3019 GCA_964391525.1 uncultured Gammaproteobacteria bacterium
TACTATCAAATTATAATATATAGATATAGTATCATTTTTTGTATTGGGGTTCAATCTTTTTCCATTATTCTAAATGAGTTTGATTTAAAGAATTTTCTATTTTTCTTTTTAATTTTGGATACTTTTCAAAATTAGGATCAAATTTACTTATTCTTTTTATTTCAGTATCAACTTGATCAATTAATTCATGATCAAACAAAGAGGCAAATTTAAAATTAACTATACCTGATTGAGCGGTACCATAGAAATCACCACTACCTCTAAATTTTAAATCCATTTTAGCTAAAGATAAACCATCTTGATATTTTTGCATAGCCTGTAATCTTTTATTATCAATATTAAGATTATCTTCGCTCAAACTTAGGAAACAATAGGAAGTGGAATTTCCACGTCCGATCCGACCACGGAATTGATGTAATTGAGCTAAGCCAAATCTTTCTGCTCCTTCTATTAACATAACAGTAGCATTAGGGATATCTATTCCAACTTCCAAAACTGAAGTAGAAATGAGAACTTTTATTTTATTTTGTCTAAAATTATTCATGATAGTTTCTTTTTCAATGCTAGTCATTTTTCCATGAAGCATAGCTATTTCAATATTTTTGAATTCTGAACTTTTTAATTTTTGATATTCGTTTTTTACCGATTTACTTCCTAGTTTATCGGAAGGATCTATTAAGGGACAAATAATGAAAGCTTGATGTCCTTTTTTTATTTCTGATTTTATAAAATTATAGGTAGAACTTTTTGTTTTAGAATCAATTATGGTGGTTATTATTTCCGGACGATTTTTAGGTTTTTCTGATATTATGGAAAAATCTAAACCAAAAAAAGACATTAAGGCTAAAGAACGAGGAATAGGGGTAGCAGTCATTGATAGAAAATGAGGAGTAGTTTTAGTTTCGTTATCATCAATATTTTTTTCCATTATTTCTTGTCGTTGATTAACACCAAAACGATGTTGTTCATCTATAACTACTAAACCTAATCTTCTAAATTTAGTTTTATCTTGAATAAGGGAATGGGTACCGATTATAATATCAGCTTTTTTTGTTATTTCTAAAATTTTATTTTTTTTATTCTCAATCAAAGGAAAATTAGTAATTTGATTTTTAGAAGTTAAAAGAGCTATTTTAAAATTATAATTTTTTAAAAATTCTTGAAAAGTATCATAATGTTGTTTGGCTAATATTTCAGTGGGAGCCATAATAGCACTTTGTTTTTTATTCTTAGCGCAATTAAACATAGTAATCATAGCCACAATTGTTTTTCCACTGCCGACATCTCCTTGTAATAATCGGGACATAGGAATTTTTTTTTCGGTATCACGTAAAATTGACCAGGTAACTTTTTTTTGATCATCGGTAAGTTTGAAGGGTAGGGAGGATATGAAGTTTTTAATATAGGTTAGTTTAATAGGCAAAGGAACAGATATTTTTTTATCTAGTTCATGTTTAACAAAATATGATTTTAAGCGGAATAGAAGTAATTCGGAAAATTTAAAACGATAAATGGCTTGATTTAAATCTTGTTCATTATTTGGAAAATGAATTTTTTGTAAAGCTGATTTAATATCTAATAGATTATATTTTTTAATAATTTCTGATGGTAAATATTCGGGAATAGCAGATATTTTTTCTAAAGCTTGATGTATAAAATACCTTATTTGTTTTTGAGTTAAGCCGTTGGTTAATCCATAAATAGGTACGATATTATTGGTATGAATATTTTTTTTATTATCAAAAATTTTTTCATAAGTCGGAGAAATCATTATTTGACGTCCTTTATTTATACTTATTTTTCCGGCTAAAGAAATATAGTCACCTGTTTTTAAGGTCTTAGTTATGAAAGGTTGATTAAACCAAATTATTTCTAATAATCCACTATCATTACTTATTAAAGCTTCGGTGATATTTATTCTTTTTTTAAAACTTCTTTTATTACTAATTAAATCTATTTTTCCAGATATAATCACCGGTTGATTTATGGCTATAGAATTTATATCAGAACAGGTTTCATATCTTTCATAACGATTAGGGAAATAAAAAATAAGATCCAGAAGAGTTCCAAGATCTAATTTTTTTAGGGTGGCTAATGTCTTAGTCCCTATTTTATTAAGTTGGGCTAGGGAGTTGCTAGGCAATTTAGTCATAATAATATTGTGCCCCCGCTAGGAATTGAACCTAGATTACAAGATCCGCAATCTTGCGTTCTATCCTTTGAACTACGGGGGCGTGTAGCTATTGTAGAAAACAAAAAAAACAATGTCAATATTTAATTATTGATAAGTTTATTTTTATAGATGAAATAATTTAGATATTCCTTCAGTAATTGGTTCGTGTTGTTTTTCTAAATCTTCATCTAAGTATTGCAATAAATAATTCCTTATTGCTACCGGATCCTGATCTTCTAAATCAATTGATAGACGATGTTTTAAAGGATTGGAAAATTCAACAAATAATTTTTTTACACCTTCTTGTGGTTTATATATGATATAGAAATTACGAACACTTTCAAAACTGAAGATATTTTTTCCAATTTCAAATTGATTATATTTTATTCTGAATGTAATTTTTCTAGCTGGCTCATTGTCAAAATATACTATTAAACCGCTAGACATAATTATGATTAAAGCAAAAAAATAATTTTTTGTTATTAAAGCATAAGTAATTAAAGCTAAGGCAACAATGGAAGCAATTATATACCACTTTTTATCACGAGGATATTTTTTTATTTCATCTATTTCCCAAGATATTTCTTTGGGACCACTATTTTTTTGTTCTTCGTTTATCATATTTTTGTTGACATTATTTTTTATATTTTATAATATATGGATATTATAGCATATTTTTTAGTTAGAAACAATAAAATAAATAAGGGAGAGATGGCTGAGTGGCTGAAAGCAGCATCCTGCTAAGATGCTAAGGGGGTTAAACCCCTTCAAGGGTTCGAATCCCTTTCTCTCCGCAGTTAAGTTCTCGTCAAATTATGAATAAAATTGAACAAAAATTTAATAATC
>CAYMMH010000072.1:0-2930 GCA_964391525.1 uncultured Gammaproteobacteria bacterium
TTGCCTTTTATTTTTAATTCATCATCAATTGTTTCTATTTCTACTTTTTCATCAGGAAATAAAGAAATATATTCATTTATTATTTTAGAATCAACTGTAAATTCTCCTTCTTTTTCTATTTTACCCCTTAAAAAATGATTTATACTTATTTCTAAATTAGTAGAAATTAATTCAACTCCTTCTTTTTTAGCTTTTATTAAAATATTATTTAGTATTGGTAAATTAATATTTTTTGTTGTTAAATGACTAACGATCATTAACCCTTGTTTTAAATTTTCTTTGATGGTTATAAATTTCATATATTTTTAATTATATAAAACAATAATAGTAATAAGAGTGTTGATAAGTTAATTATTATTTTATTTTATTTTATAAAACGATTATATTTATTGAATAAAATGTTTTTAAAGATAGTTAATAAGTATGTTTTTAAAAATAGAATAACTTAAAATAACTTGTTTATAATTTTATAATTATAAAAGTTGTTAACTTTTATGAAAAAATAATTCATAAGATATTCACAAAATTATTACTAAGTTATCAACTGATTATTAACTTTTTTTTAAAATTATTAAGAACTTGTACTCAATAAAATTTCTTAAAAGGAACCGTACAAAAGTTGTTTTATCGACTGTATGTCTTGATTTAATTTTTCGTTTTCTTCTTTATCTCTATTTATTTTATTATAAGCATGAATGGCTGTAGTGTGATCTCGTCCGCCAAATTCTTCTCCTATACTTGGGTAAGAAGTTTTTAATTCTTCTCTTATTATAAACATAGCTATTTGTCTTGGAACCACTAATTCCTTTTTTCTTTTTCCACTTATTAATTCTTTTAAGGTTATGTTATAAAATTGAGCTACAATTTCTGAAACATCTTTAGGAGCTATTGGTTTTATTTGGTTATTATTTGTTAAATCATTTAATATGCTTTTTACAATTTTTAATGTTGGTTTAATGTTATGAAACTCATAATAAGCCACAATTTTATTTAAAGCTCCTTCTAATTCTCTTATATTGTTTTGTATGCTATTGGCTATATAATTTAAAATTTCTTCTTCAATTATATAATTTTTTTCTTTAGCTTTTTTTTCTAATATAGCTATTTTAGTTTCAATATCGGGACGACCAACATCTACCACCATACCAGATTCAAAGCGTGAAATTAAACGTTTTTCTATGGCTGGAATAGCTTTTGGTGGTCGATCAGATGATAAAACTATTTGTTTATCTCCTTGTTGTAATTCATTGAAAGTATGAAAAAATTCTTCTTGAGTTCCATCTTTCCCTCCCATAAATTGAACATCATCTACTAATAATAAATCAACATTTCTATAGAGATTTTTAAATTCTTTTGCTTTTCCATTTCTTATAGAATCAATATAATTATTAGTAAATTGTTCACTGGTAGTATATAAAACTTTTTTTCCTATTTTTACTAATTCATTTCCTATGGCCTGCAATAAATGAGTTTTACCTAATCCAACTCCTCCATATATAAACAAGGGATTATAGGCTTTGCCAGGATTATTAACTATAGCCTGACAAGCAGCGCAAGCTAACTCAGTTGATTTACCAACTATAAAAGTTCCAAAAGAATATTTAGCATTTAAACCAAAACAACTTACATTTATTCTTGCTTCATTCGGAGTTACTGTTATAGAAGAATTTTTATTTATTAAAATATTTTCATTTGTGTAATTATTTTTTTCTTCTTTTTTTTCAGTTTCTTCCCTTTTTAAATTTATTTGATATTCTATTTCACTTATTTTTTTATTTATAATTTTTTCTATAGATATTTTTATTGGTTTATAATATTTTTGTTCTAACCAACGTTTAGTAAAATCATTAGGAACAGAAATTATAATACGATCATCTTCTATTGAATAAATAAAAGTATTTTTAAACCAAGTTATAAAATTAACTCTTGATATTCCCATTTCTAATTCGCCTAAAACGGCTTTCCAAATTTGATCATTGTCCATATATTTTTTTCTAAGTTTAATTACTTCATTATAAAGTAAAAAAATAAATAAAACAATTTCAATTTTGTTAAAATTTTGTTTATAAAGTGTGTAAAACTTATTTTTTTCTAAAAAACAAAAAAACACCTCAATGGATGTTTTTTTTGTTTGTGGGCGCACAAGGATTCGAACCCTGGACCCCTTCGGTGTAAACGAAGTGCTCTAGCCAGCTGAGCTATACGCCCCTCTAATACCTATATTATTATATACAATATTATTTTTTTATTACCTTTTCTTTCAATTTTTTCTTATATTTACCTCGTAAAAAATATAATTTAGCTCTACGTGTTTTAGCTTCCTTCTTTATCTCTATTTTTGTAATAGTTGGTAAATTTAAAGGAAAAATCTTTTCCACACCAACTCCGTTAGATGTTTTTCTAACAGTTATTGTTCCACCTTTTTCATTACCGTGTTTTTTGGCTATTATAATACCTTCGAAATATTGTATTCTTTCTTTTTCCTCTCCTTTCGTATTTAACTCTTTTATTTTTTGATATACTCTAATAGTCATTCCCGGTTTTAATTCAGAAATTTTTTCTTTTTTTGCTTGTATTTCGGCCATATTTTTATTTAAATTATAATTAAAAAACAAGACATTTTTCTTGTTATTACATCTTATATTTTTATTTATTTTTTGTCAATATTTTCAATTTTTTGTTTTACAGTATTTAAAATTATATTAAAAACTTCTGATATACCAATATTACTGGTATCTAAATAAAAATCATAATTTTTTTTATCATAGACATCAATATTAAAATATTTTTTATATCTTTTTTTATCACTCTCTAATCTCTTTGCCATACTTTTTTTTACATCTTCAATAGTATTTAAATTATTGTCTTCATTTCTATTAGAATCCTTTTCTTTTAAATGAGAAAAAACTCTCCCAGCTCCAATGTTTTTG
>CAYMMH010000073.1:0-2877 GCA_964391525.1 uncultured Gammaproteobacteria bacterium
TTTCATTGGCAAAATTGAAATTTTTGAAATTCTGTTCTCATTATTAATAAACTCAACTAGATCGTTGCTGCTTATATTATTTGCTTGACAAAAATTATTTATTAATTTTTCTTTTATTTTTTTTTCATTGATACTACTATCTTTACTACTGCTATCTTTCATGATTATATTTTTTTGGTTAATACTTATAAAAATTCCATATAATGAAGTTTTCATAAGTATCAACCAAATTGTTTTTAAGGATCAATTTTATATACTTTTATCATATACAGAAAAATAAGTCAATGGTAGGAAAATATAAAATAACCAAAAATTTTAATAAAAATATTATTATTTTTATTTTTTGATTATTTTTATATTCAATTCGTTTATTTGTTGATCACTTACCTCACTTGGGGAACCAGTCATTAAATCCTTTCCCTGACTATCTTTAGGAAAAGCATAAATATCACGAATAGAATTCCAATCATTCAAAACCATAAGAATTCTGTCAATTCCCGGAGCATTACCTCCATGAGGTGGAGCTCCATAAGAAAAAGCTTTAATTATACCACTAAACTTATCGTCTACTTGTTTTTTATCATATCCGGCTATTTTAAAAGCTTCATACATAATTTCTAGATCATGGTTTCTTATAGCTCCACTAGAAACTTCAAAACCATTAAGAACTAGATCAAATTGATAAGCTAAAATATCTAAAGGATTTTTATTTTTTAAAGCTTCTAGTCCTCCTTGAGGCATAGAAAAAGGATTATGATTAAAATCTATTTTACCTTCTTCAATTTCAGAATATTCATACATTGGAAAATCAACAATCCAAACCCAAGCTGCTAAACTATTATCTTTCAAATTCATTCTAGTAGCTACTTCATTTCTGACTACCCCCAAAACATTACAAACTATTTTCCAATCATCAGCCATAAAAAATATTAAATCATTATCTCTAGCTTCACAAAAAGAAACTATTTCTTTCATTTTTTCATCTTCAACAAATTTAGCAAACGGCGAATTTATAATCCCATCTTTGATACTCAAATAAGCTAAACCTTTAGCTCCTCTTTTTTTAGCTATATCACTTATTTCATCTATTTCTTTTCGAGTAAATTTAGCTCCGCCATCAACTTTTAAAGCATGAACAACTCCTCCTTTTTTTATAGCTTCAGCAAAAACTGAAAAACCACAATCATTTACAATGGAACTAATATTTTTTATAAATAAATCAAAACGTAAGTCAGGTTTATCAGAACCATATTTATCCATAGCTTCCCGCCATGATAAACGAGGAAAATGATCATCGGAAGAAATATTTATAATCTTTTTTTGACTAAATTTTTCAGTTAGTGAAATCATTAAAGGTTCCATCATTAAAAATATATCTTCTTGCTCTACAAAACTCATTTCCATATCAAGTTGATAAAACTCTCCGTAATGTCTATCCATTCTAGGATCTTCATCTCTAAAACAAGGAGCTATTTGAAAATATTTATCTATTCCTCCCACCATTAAAAGTTGTTTAAATTGTTGTGGTGCTTGAGGCAAAGCATAAAATTTACCGGGATAAAGACGTGATGGCACTAATAAATCTCGAGCTCCTTCCGGTGAAGAGTTAGCTAAAATAGGAGTTTGAATTTCAATAAAACCATTATTATGAAAATATTCACGGATATGAGTAATAAAAGCATCTTTGGTCATTAACATTTTTTGTAATTTAGGACGACGTAAATCTAAAAAACGATACTTTAAACGCAAAGCTTCATTGGCTATACCAGTTTTTTCTTCATTTATTTCAAAAGGCAACAATTCTGCTTTACTCATTATTTTTATATCACTAGCCTCTATTTCTATTTCTCCTGTAAGCATTTTAGAATTTACTGCCTCTGGAGTTCTATTTATAACCTTACCACTTACCGATACTACCCACTCCACACCAATAGTTTGAGCTAATTTCATTAATTCAGGATTATTACGTTGAGGATTTAATGTTATTTGAGTGATTCCATAATGATCTCTTAAATCTAAAAAAATCATTGATCCTAAATTACGTCGACTAGCTACCCAACCTGTTAAAACAACTGATTTACCAACAGAATTAGTTTTTAATTCACCACAAGTATTTGTTCTCAACATATATAATAATATTAATAATATCTTTAAAAATATTAACATGCCCCCGAGTTTTTATCAAGAGAAACAAAAAAACACGATTTCTCGTGTTTTTTTTAATATATATTCAAATATTTAAGCTTCTACTCGCATACCAAACTCTTTTTCTTTTTTCTCCTTGTTTGCTGATCTAATAGCTGAAATTTCAACTAAGGCTACAGATAATGCTGTTATGCCTGCTATAATAAGAGGGTTAACTGGTTCTCCACTATTTGAACTATTATAAAGTTTAGCAAAAAGATAAGTAACTGAAGCAAAAGCTGGAGATACAGCGGCATATCCAATTACTTCCATGGTTTTTTGAGATAATTTTTTAATTCTATCAACACTAAAAATAGAACCTATTTTTTCAGAGCCAAGTTCTTCCATGGAGTTTTTTAATCCTTCTTCTCCACCAATATTATCTAAAGCTTCTTGAGCTTTATCTAAATTTTCCATCAATAATTCTTTTTGTTTAATTTCTTCTTGAGATTCAAAATCTTTCTCTTGTTCTTCTTGTTTATTTTTATTTTCCTCTTCAGGATTTTTTATTTCTTCTTTTTTTGATTTATTAAAAAATTTTTCTGCAAAAGACATATTTTAAAAATTAATTATTAAATTATAATGAATTACTTATTCTCCATCTTTATTTATTTCATCTTTTATCCTCTTCATATCACATTCTTTTTTTATCTCGTTTATAAATTCAGTATTAAATTCTAATAAAGCATTAAG
>CAYMMH010000074.1:0-2877 GCA_964391525.1 uncultured Gammaproteobacteria bacterium
TAATATGTCAATACTATAAAAAAATAAGCAAAAATTAGCCTATTTTTACCTGCTCGGGGTCGCGGACGATGTTCGAACCAGAATTGCTTAAAATATAAAATTAAAAGACATTAGTTATAATAATTGTGACAAAAAATTTTAAAATTATCAAGATCATTATCTGAACCTAATATATAAATTTGTTCTGGTTCAAAAACAGCAATTTCAACATTTCCTTCTTTTCTAGATGCATATTCACCAGTTTTTATAGCGTCAACTCCAGCCTTTCTTAAACCAGAAATAACACCTTCTTGTATATTCCATAAAGCAACAACCCCTAGAGTATTATCTGATATTCCATCAGTAGCTTTATCCCCAACAATAATAGGTTTTTTAATATTCAATAAAACTGGATAAACATAGCCAGAGAAGCCCTCTTCTTTAAAATCTTGATATCTATCAGCAATACTTTTTTTATCAGTAAAATATATTCCAGCTACTCCGGTTGTTGTTGTTTCTTGTTTTTTATAACCATCTGATTCTGGTGATAAAAATTTTTCTATTTTATTTGGACTACCGTGCCAAAAAATACCCCTTTCTTTGCTTTCAATAAAAATTGTCTCGAGATAATCTTTATACAGTTTCATTGCTTCCTTATCTTCAAATCTTTTTACCACTTCTTCTATCTGCTTTTTAGCTTTTTGGAAATTATTAAAATTACCAACTTTATCCTGAACATTATCAATGTTTATATATTCCCTTTTAATATCTTCAGGAATAATATAATTATCATTTTCAACATCCATTTGAGAAGCAATTGAATTTTTATTAACATGCAAATTTTCAAGTCGCTCTTTTTTAATCTTGATAATTACTAAATTAGCACCATTAACCTTTTCTGGTTTTAGACCAAATGTTTGTTGAGATTTTCTTAAATACATTAAAACTGTTTCTAAATTAGGAGTAAACCATAAACCCTTCAAATCTTTGTGAGATGTTATTCCGTCTGGTTCATTTTCTATATTTTTATTTTCAATACGATAAAGATAAACACTATCACCAGATTTCAAAGTATTCAATGCAACACTTCTTAATTCCGGATTAATATTAAAAACATCTCTGATGTTTTTCAGGAGAACCGCCTCCTTCTCTTCTTTTGCCGACTCCTTTCCGCTGTCGATTATCTCATCTTTAATGTATTTATTATATTCTTTCTGCCCAGGGATTTTACTATCCTCAGGAATATTTAGAAAATTAGTTTCTCCTATCATATATTTATTAAATAAACATTCTAATAATAATTCATAATTTAATTATAATATATAACAAAAATAGCATAAAAATGCTATTTTGTAAAATTTGGCTCCGAAGGCGGGATTCGGTCACGGTCACTAAGCCTCGCTTTCTCGCTTCGCTCGTCGCTCGCTAAGTGCCCCGACCCGGCCTCGCCTGTGCACTTCGTGCACATGGCTCCGGCTTTCTCATCCCGACGCAAGACGCGCAGGCGTCTTGCTCCCTCTCCGCTCGCATCAAAAAACACCCCAAAGGGCGTTTTTTCTTGCTCGCTCGAGGACAGGGATTCGAACCCCGATAAACAGGACCAGAACCTGTTGTCCTACCATTAGACGATCCTCGATTATTGTATTTTTTCCCAATCAGCTATCTTCCCTTTTATTTTTTTGAACGTCTTATTTATTTCTATTTTATTTTCATTTTCTAAAAGTAAGTATCTTTTATGATCTCTTTTATTTATCTTATTTAAAAAATGATTAAATTCATATTTTAATTGTCCATCACTTACCTTAATATCTTTTTTATACTCCTTAGCTTTTTCAATATCTATCTTTTTTTTATCAAATCCATATCCTCTCTCTATGGCTTCATCAAAAATTTGAAAAAGATAAAAATTAATACTTTGTATAGCATTAGTGCTATCTTTAAATCTTTTAATTTGAGGATGATTCGTATAACCTTTTGTCTTCCCTTGTAAAACTTTTTTTGCTAAAAGAGATTCTCGCCATAAAGCCACTAAACCTATACTATCTAAATATTTAGGATTAAAACTCCATAAACGCATATTAATCTTTTTCGTTTTTAGGTTTCATTAATGGGAATAATGTTGTTTCCCTTACTGGTTTATTAACCAAAAAGGCAAATAATCTTTCACCGAATCCAAAACCACAAGTTGGAGGCATACCATGTTCCAACATTTCAACAAATTCCCAATCAGGCATCATAGCTTCTTCATCTCCTTTGTCTATAAGTTGCTGTTGTAATTCAAATCTTTTCCGCTGTTCAACTGGATTATTTAATTCACTATAACCATTACCAATTTCACTACCCGCTATTATTATTTGAAATCTTTCAGTAAGTTCAGGATTATCTTCTTTTGACTTAGCCAAAGGTGAAACTAATTTAGGATGATTAATTAATAAGGCCGGGCCAGCTATATTTTTACGACAATATTTCCATAAAGTATCCATCAATCTTTCTCTATTTTCTCCATCATATTTAACATTCAATTCTTTTAATTTATCAATCATTTCTTTTTCACTTGCTTTTAAAACATCTATTTTGGTTTGTTTTAATATTTCTTCACAATAATCTATTTCTAACCAGTCATCAGCTAAATCATAATCAATTCCTTTAGTGCTAAATTTTGTTGTACCAAAAACTTGTACAGCAATTTCTCTATATAGTTCTTGAGATATTTTCATTCCATCTCTGTAATCAGCATAAGCCCAATAAAACTCCATATTAGTAAATTCTTGTAAATGATCAGGGCTACTACCCTCATTTCTAAAAGCTTTCCCTATTTCAAAAGTTTTTTCATAACCAGCGGCCATCAATCTTTTCTGCCATAACTCTCCTATTGATATTCTCATAAAAACATCAATA
>CAYMMH010000075.1:0-2873 GCA_964391525.1 uncultured Gammaproteobacteria bacterium
TCTATTTTGCCCGCCACTATGACATTTCTATTTAGCCTTTACAAATAAATAAAAATACTTTAAATATGCTTTTCTTTGTGTTAATATAATAACATAATAATTTTAAAAAATATAGAATGGTTAATTTTAATCCTGAACAACTACAAATAATAGATAATATTTTTGGGGCCTACTTAATAAATGCTCCGGTTGGAACTGGAAAAACAACTGTTTTAACTGAAAGAATATATAAAGCTATGGAAGAGGGAATACGACCTGATGAGATTTTAGCTTTAACTTTTACTAATCGAGCTGCTGATGAAATGAAGTCTAGAATAAAAAAAAGAATTGAAGATAAGAATGATTTTGATGCTTTAACTATAAATACCTTTCATGGCTTCTGCGCCTATTTTTTAAAAAGTGAAGCTTCTAGTGTCTCACTTTCTTCTGATTTTTTAATTTTAGACGAAGAAGAACAAAAAGAATTAGGTAAAAAAATACTAACTGATAATAATATATATTTTAAAGATGAAAAACAAATTTTTAATTTTTTAGATGAAATATATAAATATCGTTTGTCATTATTACAAATAGAAATGGGTCATAATGTAAAAACAAGAAATATAAACCCGGATTTGATAGTTTTTGGCGAAGAATATCGTCAACAAATGATGGAACAAAATTCTCTAGATTTCAATGAATTAGTTTTTTTAACTTTAAAAATTTTAAGCACTGATAAAAAAATAGCTGATAAATGGTCAGATCGTTTTCGTTTTATTCAATTAGATGAATTTCAAGATACTCATATCTCCGAATATTTAGTTATAAAAGAATTGGCTAAAAAACATAAAAATATAGCTTTAATTGGAGATATTGATCAAACTATTTATAGTTTTAGAGATTCTCAACCTGTCTTTATTTCTAAACTATTCAAAGAACATTTTAAACCAGTAAAAGAATTTGATTTAAAAATAAATTATAGATCCAACTCTAATTTAATAAAAGCTTTTTTATCGGTTTTGAATAATATGACTAATGCTAAAACCAAAGAAATAACAGCAGATAAAGACAATGAACGAGAAGAAAAAAATATCAAAGTTTTTAGAGCCTATAATTTTAATGAAGAAGTTTTATGGGTAATAGATAATATAAAAAAAATAAGAGAAAAAAGTTCAACGGCTAAAATAGCTGTTTTAACTAGAATTAATTTCTCGATCGGAAAAATAGCTGAAGTTTTTTCTAATAATGGCATATCTTTTTTAACAGTTGATCAATATGGTTTTTTTAAGCGACAAGAAGTAAAAGATATTTTTGCTTATTTAAAAATATTATTTAATAAATCGGATTTATCAGCTGCTAAACGATTAATTTTAAGACCGGCAAAAAATATAGGTGAAGAAACATTAAATAAAATAAATACTGAAGGAAAAAAATGTGGTTTAAATTTATCAGATTTTTTAAATTTTAAAAATTATAACTTTGTTGAACCTTGGTCTCAATTATTAGAAATCGGGGAACAGGGAAGAATAGTAGTTTTAGATACAGAAACAACTGGTATTAATCCATTAAAAGATGAAATAGTTCAAATTTATGCTCAAGAAATAATTAATGGAAATTTAGGTGAAGAATTTCATTATTATATAAAAAACGAAAAATCAGTCGGTTCGTCATATTTTGTTCACAAATTAAGTGATGATTTTTTAAAAGAAAATGGACAAGATCCTAAAAAAATATTAAGTGCCTTACAAAAATTTATTGGTAATTCTCCGGTAGCCGGTCATAATGTTAATTTTGATTTAAACATGATTATGGAAAATGGCAAGAAACATGGATTATCTTTTGTTTTTAAAAATTATTATGATACTTTAGATTTAGCTCGTCGTTTACTGGATTTAGATAATTATAAATTAAGTAATATCGCTAAAAAATTAAATTTAAAAAGTGCCACTCATAGCGCTGATGACGATGTGGCCGCTACCATTGATTTGTTATTATACTCAATCAATAAATTAAAAAAGAGTAGGGAACAAAGAATAGTTTTATGGAATAAATTTAAAACTAAATTTATAGGTATAAGTTCTTTAATTAATAATTGGGAAAAAGAAGTTGTTAAATATCGTCCGGGAGAATTTTTAGAATATTTATGGCAAGAATCAGGTTTGGCCGATTATTATAAAAATGATAAAAATTATGATCAAAGAGAAAAATCAATAAATACTTTAAAAATGTTTTTTAATGATCGAGATAATTCTTCTTTAACACCCAAAGAAGCTTTAACGGACTTAATTTGTTTTTCAGGATTAATAAAAAATATAGATTTTTTAGGTTTAGAACAAGGTCGTATTCCAATTGTTACTATTCATCAAGTAAAAGGCCTAGAATTTGATTATGTTTTTTTAGTTGGTCTCAATGAAGGTCTTTTTCCTTTTTTTAGAGAAGAAAACGATGAAGAAGAAAAGAGATTGTTCTATGTAGCTCTAACTAGAGCCAAACAAGAAATATTTTTGTCTTATAGTAATTTTGATTATAGATATCAGGGACGAACCATGAGTAAAAGTCGTTTATTAAATCTAATAAACCCCGAATTTTTAGAAGAAATTTAATAATTATTATTTCTCTCTTGTCAATTAATTTAAAATATGGTATAATCCGTTTATATGAGAAATAAAAAAACAAAATTTACCCTGTTTTTTATATCAATTTTTTTAATATTTGGTCTTTTTTTGTTTAAATCCGATTCAGCTATTAGCAGCTATGGAGATAATATTGATGCCGAAATAGAAGAGCTAAATAGTGATATACGAGTTCAAAAAGCTAAATTAGAATCATTACAAAAAAAACAAGAAGAATACGCTAAGCTTATAAAAGAAAAACAAGCTGAAAAAGACACCTTA
>CAYMMH010000076.1:0-2220 GCA_964391525.1 uncultured Gammaproteobacteria bacterium
GGAACTAGTAAAACATATATTGCTTCTAAAGAAACAAAATATTTACAAGATGAGAAATATAAATACTTTTTTACTTATGAACCAAATCCACAGTTAGTTTTAGATCAGATGTTGCCACGTTTAATAGAAGTTCAATTATTTCAAGCTTTATTAGAATCTAATGCTTCCGAACATAGTGTTAGAATGGCATCTATGCATCAAGCTACTGAGGCAGCCGAAGATTTAGTTCATGAATTAGTATTGTACTATAATAAAGCTCGACAAGCAGCCATTACTTCAGAAATAGCTGAAATTAGCGCTGGAGCTAATGCCTTAAATCAATAATTATTAATTTATATAAATATAAAAATAAAAATATGGAAAAAAAAGACAAAAAAATCGGAATAATAAAACAAATTATTGGAGCTGTAGTTGATGTTTATTTCAATGAAGATTTACCAGAAATTTATAATTCTTTAGAGACAAAGATTGCCGAAAAGAAATTAATTTTAGAAGTTCAACAACATTTAGGATCTAATATGGTTAGAACTATTTCCATGGGTTCAACTGATGGTTTAAAAAGAGGTGATAAAGTAATTGATACCGGTCATGGAATTAGTGTTCCAGTTGGAAAAGAAACTTTAGGTAGAATTTTAAATGTTTTAGGAGAGGCAGTTGATGGAAAGGAAGAATTAACTACTGCTAAAAGATATGATATTCATCGTCCAGCGCCAGATTTTGTTGATCAATCTACTAAAACAGAAATTTTAGAAACAGGAATTAAAGTTATTGATTTAATTTGCCCAATAGCTAAGGGTGGAAAAGTTGGATTATTTGGAGGAGCCGGAGTAGGTAAAACAGTTGTTATTCAAGAATTTATTAATAATATTGCTAAAGCTCATGGAGGTTATTCGGTTTTTGCCGGAGTTGGAGAAAGAACTCGTGAAGGAAACGACTTATATAATGAAATGAAAGATGCTGGAATTTTAGATAAATTGGCTATGGTTTTTGGACAAATGAATGAACCACCAGGAGCTCGGGCTAGAGTAGCTTTAAGTGGTTTATCAATTGCTGAATATTTTAGAGACGAACAAAATCAGGATGTACTTTTCTTTGTTGATAATATTTTTCGTTTTACTCAAGCTGGTTCAGAAGTATCAACTTTGTTAGGTCGCATGCCCAGTGCTGTTGGCTATCAACCTACTTTAGCTACTGAAATGGGAGAGCTTCAAGAAAGAATAACATCCACCAATAAAGGTTCAATTACGTCTATTCAAGCAGTTTATGTTCCGGCTGATGACTTAACTGATCCGGCTCCAGCCACTACTTTTGGCCATTTAGATTCAACAGTGGTATTATCTCGTTCTTTATCAGAAATAGGTATTTATCCAGCCGTGGATCCTTTAGATTCTTTTTCTATAATCTTAGACCCTAAAATTGTTGGTCAAGAACATTACGATGTGGCTTTGGGTGTTCAACGGGTACTTCAAAAGTATAAAGACTTACAAGATATAATTGCTATTCTAGGTATGGAAGAATTATCAGATGAAGATAAAATTACTGTATCTCGAGCTAGAAAAATTCAAAGATTTTTATCGCAACCTTTTAGTGTAGCTGAAACTTTTACCGGAACTCCAGGAAAATATGTTAAGATAGCTGATACAGTTAGAGGTTTTAAAGAAATTTTAGAAGGTAAACATGATGATAAGAATGAAGGTGATTTTTTGATGAAGGGTGGAATTGAAGATGTCGTTTCAGTAAAATAAAATTATAAAAATATGTCTGAAGAAAAAACCATAAAATTTGAAATAGCTACACCAGAAAGAGTGGTCTTTAAAGATCATATTCTTCAAGTTTCAGTTCCGACCACTGAGGGAGAGGTTACTATTTTACCAAAACACTCTCCTTTAGTATCTATTTTAAAACCAGGAGTATTAGAAATAAAGAAAACTGATAATTCGGTTGAAATTATTTCTGTTTCTGGAGGTTTTTTAGAAGTATTATTAAATAAAATTATTGTTTTGGCTGATACGGCGGAAAGAGCAGAAGAAATTGATTTAGAACGAGCCGAAGAAGCCAGAAAGAAAGCCGAAGAATCACTTAAAAATCTTAGAAGTATTGATGCTTCCCAATTTGCTAGTTTATCAGCTCAAATTGAAAAAGAATTGGCTAGAAGTAGATCGGTTAAGCGTTGGAGAAATTTGCAAAATAGATAGAATTTTTATAATACAAAAAAAGCTA
>CAYMMH010000076.1:2341-2659 GCA_964391525.1 uncultured Gammaproteobacteria bacterium
GACTACTTGACACTATTTTTTCTTGTGCTAAAATAATTATTAGCACTCGCTTCATTAGATTGCTAAAATAATTATCATCTTATCAGATCAATCAATCTTTTAAGATTTTTGGTTTGATAAATATATTAAATATGAATTTAAAACCCTTAAACAATAATGTTATTGTTAAAAATTCTAATAAAGAAGAAATGACAAAATCAGGGATTGTTTTACCTGATACTATGAATAAAGAAAAACCGGAACAAGGAGAAGTTATCGCCGTTGGTCCTGGAAAAATTGATAACAATGGAAATAGAATTGAAATGAGTGTTAGAGTTG
>CAYMMH010000077.1:0-2656 GCA_964391525.1 uncultured Gammaproteobacteria bacterium
ATTACTACTAATAGTTCTATGAGGGTGAAGGCATTAATAATATTGTTATGTTTCTTATTATTCATTAATTATTAGTATTATTTATTTTCTGAAATTTCTATTTTTTTATCATTCTTTTTTTTACTAAAACCAAATATATATATAATTTCTAAAATAGCTAAAGTATTAGCTAATAATAACACCGCAAACCAGATTTTATGACCATTACGAGCCGCTCTCCACAAGGCAACAGCTTCCCAAGGTAAACACCAAACCATTGATACAATGGTAATCAAAATAATATTATTTATTAAGAATTGTTCCATAATTTTTTTATTAATTATTATATAAATTAAAATTCTAAATTTTTTGGAGTACGAGGAAAAGGTATGACATCTCTAATATTAGCCATACCTGAAAAATACATTATAACTCTTTCAAATCCCAAACCAAAACCTGAATGTTTAATTGATCCATATTTTCGTAAATCAATATACCACCAATAATCTTCTTCATTAAGTCCTAAATCTTTCATGCGTTGTTTTAAAATATCCAGACGTTCTTCTCTTTGACTTCCCCCTATAATTTCACCTATACCCGGAACCAATAAATCAACAGCCGCCACAGTTTTACCATCATCATTTTGACGCATATAGAAAGCTTTTATTTCTTTAGGATAATCAGTTAGAAAAATTGGACCATTAATAATCTTTTCAGTTAAATAACGTTCATGTTCAGTTTGCAAATCTATTCCCCACTTTACCGGATAATTAAATTTTTCTCCAGATTTTTCTAAAATATTAATTGCTTCCGTATAGGTCATTCTTTTAAATTCAGCTTTTAATAATTTATCTAAACGCTCTAATAAAGTAGTGTCAATAAATTTATTAAAAAATTCCATTTCTTCTGGTAATTCTTTTAAGACATAAGCAATAAGATATTTTATCATTTTTTCTTGTAAATTCATATTATCATTTAAATCAGCAAAAGCCATTTCTGGTTCTATCATCCAAAATTCACTGGCATGACGAGTAGTATTAGAATTTTCAGCTCTAAAGGTTGGACCAAAAGTATACACTTTATTTAATCCCATAATCATTGTTTCAGCTTCTAACTGTCCACTCACAGCTAAACCAGCTCGGCAACCAAAAAAATCTTTAGAATAATCAACTTGACCAGTTTTATCTTTACTAATATCTTTGTCTAAATCTAAAGTAGTAACGTCAAACATTTCCCCAGCTCCTTCGGCATCACTTCCAGAAATAATTGGAGTATGAATATATGAGAAACCTTCTTCTTGAAAAAATTTATGAATAGCAAAACTTAGAACTGATCTTAATCTAAAAACAGCTGAAAAAGTATTACTACGACTTCGCAAATGAGCTATTTCTCTTAAAAATTCAAAGCTATGTTTCTTTTTTTGTAAAGGATAATCGGCTTCAGCTAGGTTTATTATATTAATATTTTCGGCCTGTAATTCATACTCTTGACCAACGGCTGGTGATTTAACCAATACCCCATCAATCTCAACTGAGGAACCAATACTTATTTTTTCAACCTCGGAAAAGTTACTCAATTTGTTATTAAAAACAATCTGTAAATTTTTTAAAAAGGTACCGTCATTAACTTCAATAAAACCAAAATCTTTAGAAACTCTTACCGTTCTAACCCAGGCTCCAATAATTATTTTTTTATTCAAAAAATCTTCACCCGATCTATATATTTTTTTGATAGGAGTGTATTCCATATTTTTTTATTATTATCAAATATATTAACATAATACCGAAAAAAAAGGCTTTTGTAAAGAAAATAAAAAACAAAAAAACTTCATTTTTTCATGAAGTTTTTTAAAATTTATATTTCTAACATTAATTTTTCACCGAAAAAATCGGTAAACTTTTTTGATAAGAAAAAATATCAACTTTTTCTATAACAACTCCTAGAAGAAAAAGTTGTATAGCTGAACTCCTTTCACCCCATCTCTTTCCCTCTTTATTGATAATAGCATCTTCTACTGATGCTCCAGGAGGATAAAAAAATACATCGGGTAATTGTTTTAATAGAAAAATAATCTCTTTCTTAAAACTTTCCACTAATTGAAGGTTAAATCTGTATTTATTCCAAATAGTATCTAACTCAATTATATTCTTACTGAGTTCGTCTTTGGTTAAGCATTTCATAAATATATCATTTATGATTTTATTATTTAATTCTTCCATTTTTTAATTATTTTAATGTTCTTAATACATATTTATATAACAAATATAGAAATAAATCAAGAATAGAAAAAAAGAGATTGCCAATTCAACCTCTTATATAAAAGTTATCAAATTTTTATTCCTTAAAAAGAAAAAAGAATTATAATAATTATAATTCTTTTATATCATTTCATCAAACAATTAAATATTTAAAGAAAATATAGTTCCTATAAATCTCATTTCAATATTTCTTTTATTTTCTTCGGTTTCTTCTTCACAAATAAGAGAAATACTTTTCTCTAATTTTTCAAGAAATAGTCTTAAAAAAGAAGATACATTTTTTTCTCTTTCATTATTATAGGGAAAAATTTCTTTATTCTTTTCAGAAAATGCTGTAAGAATAATATACTTACATTTTTCAGTATAGATATTATTTTTATTAATACAATCAGCCGTGATTTTAGCTGAAAGACTAATGT
>CAYMMH010000078.1:0-2607 GCA_964391525.1 uncultured Gammaproteobacteria bacterium
TATTATTTCTGATTGAACTTGTGATGAATTAATAATTTTAATAAATGTTTTAATACCAACTTTTTCCCAGGAAGATTTTATGAATTCTACTACACTAATATTATCTTCTAAATCAACCGTGCTTAAATTTATTGTGAAATAAGCATAAGGTTTAACTGTATCATTAGTTTTTTTATACCTCCATGTTCCTATTAAATCATTATCTGATAATACAAAAGTTTCTACTATATTCTTTTTTATTTCCCAATTTTCAATTGATTTCATTGATTCATTTTTTTCATTTAAAACATTATTTAAATCATTATTTACTTGATCCTTGTTTTCTTCATTTTCAACTTGAGTAGAATCACTAGTGGTCGCCTCCTGTTCTTTTTTTTGTTTTTCTAAATCAATTATTTCTTTAATAATTGAAATTTCTTCTTGCTTTAAATCAACCGTCAACCATCCAGCATCATTTAATATTTTTACGGCTTCTTCATAATTATACTCATATTTATTTATATTTTCATTATAGGAAGGACTACTTGGTAAAATAGGTCCGTAAGCTGTTTTAGCATTACCAGAAAAAATTTCATCACAAATTTTATTCT
The DNA here is from genome assembly GCA_964391525.1 of uncultured Gammaproteobacteria bacterium. Classification (GTDB taxonomy): domain Bacteria; phylum Patescibacteriota; class Patescibacteriia; order Patescibacteriales; family UBA12465. The sequence continues at coordinate 591 of CAYMMH010000078.1, forward strand.
TATCTATAAACATAGTTAAAGCTTGACGAATTTTAACATCCGCTAAAACAGAATTTTTCTTGGTATTCAAAAAAATTGAAGTTATTTGTGATAAATTTAAATTATTAAAATTTAATGAACTTTGTGAAACTAATTCTGATCTTGAACTATGAGGTAAATAACTTATTCCTTCTATCTCATTATTATTTAAAGCCCCTACTAATTCATTATAATTATTATAAAATTTTAAAATTATTTTATTGATATAAGGAATTTGTCCATAATAATCAGGATTAGAAACTAAAGTAAATTCTTTTATATCTCCCGCTTTATTTTTAGTTAAAGATTTAAATTTATAAGGACCGGAACCTATCGGTTTTATATTCAATTCATTTAAAAAAGCATTGGTGGAAGGAATATCGGACCATAAATTTTGAGGTAAAATACCAAAAGTTAATAATTCCACAAAATTGGAATACACTTCAGTTAAAATAAACTTAAAAGAAAAATCATCAATCTTTTCAATACTAACATTAGAAAAAGTTCCGCGTAAAGGGGATCCATAATCAATATTTTTTATCGCCTCAAAAGTAAAGATCACATCATCGGCTGTTAAGTTTTCACTATTATGCCATTTAACATTTTGCTTTATTTTAACAGTATATTCTAAACCATTATCACTAAGTGAATAATTATCAACCAAATCATTAACTATCTCACCGTTCTTGCCTCTTTTAAATAAAGAAGAATAAATTAGACGACTAATATCACTATCAACATCTCTGGCCGAATCATATAAAGGATTCACATTCTTGGGTGATCCTATCAATCCCTCAATATATTCTCCTCCTACAGCTGGATAAGTTTTAACATATTTTTTAAAAATATTTATTCCTAAAAAAACCAAGGCCACAATAATTATAAGTAAAAAAAGATTAAGAAAAACTTTTTCCCGAGTATTCAAAACTTTTTTTGTATATCTTAATTGTTTTAAGTTTGGTATTTTTTTAGGTGACAAAGAATAAACTAATTTACTATCTAAATTATTTAATGTTTCATCATTGTTTTCAATAGACTTTTTCTTTTTTAAAATACTAAAAAAACGAAAAAAATAATTTTTCTTTTTATCTTTTTTGTCATTATTCAATTGATCTGAAGATAAATTAACGGTTTTCACAATATATTTTAAAAAAATGATTATTTATTCAAAAAAACCGAAGCTAAAGAAATTCCAAAAAAAGCTATGGCTAAAATTATAGTAAAAATAAAAAGTTTTTTTTCAATTCCTCTCTTAGTCAAAAAAACTGCACCACTTCCACCAAAAACTCCTCCCAAACCGGCACCACGACTTTGTAATAAAATGGAGATTATAAGAAGGACTGATATTATAATTTGAATTATTTTAAGTATATCCATATAAAAAGAATTATTTTTTGGTTTTTATTTCTTCTATTATATTAGTTAAAACCTTTTTATTATTAACGGCTAAATCAGCTAAAACCTTTCTATCTAATTCTATATTATTTTTCTTTAAAGCATCTATAAAACGAGAATAAGATATATCATGTTCTCTAACAAAAGCATTTATTTTTATTTGCCATAAACCACGATTATTTCTTTTCTTTTTACGACGATCAACAAAAGCATGAGCTCCAGCTTTAGTTTGAGCGGTTGAAGCTAGTCTTATAAGATTTTTTCGGCCCCATTTATATCCTTTTACTTTTTTTAAAAGATTTTTTCGTCCTTTTACATGCATGACGCCCCTTTTAACTCTCGGCATAAATATATCGATCAAAAATCAAAAAATTACATTTTTGTATTTTGAAAATTAATAATTATTTATAAGGTGTAAGTTTTTTTATTGTTTTAACTAAACTTTTATCAACATCTAAATCCCGTCTTTTTTTTCTGGTGGTATTTCCTGATTCTCTGGAATTAAAATGATCTTGTCCGCATTTTCGATGTCTAACTTTGTTAGTTGCGGTTTTAGTAAATCTTTTACTAGTAGCTTTATGTGTCTTAATTTTTGGCATATAAC
>CAYMMH010000079.1:0-2537 GCA_964391525.1 uncultured Gammaproteobacteria bacterium
AATAACAAAGCAATAAATACTGAAAACCCTGATATTAAATATATTTGGGATACAGTATTTATTGCTTTGTTATTACCATATAATTCTTTAAATATTTTATGAATAATACCTATGATAGTTCCTTTTAGGTTTGACATTTCTTCATTGGTTTTAAAAATGCTTACTTTATCTTCATAAGAAAGATTTTTTTTATTTAATTCTTGATAAAGTTTGCTTCCTTCCATGCGCTTTTTAAATTTTTTTGCTTTCAGTTGTTCTTCTTCTGAAATATTAATTATATCATCTTGGTCTTCTTCTAAATATTCTCTTTCAATTTCATTTTCTTCCTTTTCTAATATATTTTCTTCTGTATTATATTCTTCGTCTAAATTTACACCTATTTTTGGTTTTAATCTTTCAAAACTTTCTTCTGTAAAATAAGAATCTCTATCAATATACTTCATTTGACTATTATCAGTTGGATTTTCGGGAAAATCTATTTCATATTGTCCCTTTTTATTAATTAAATTTTTTTGTTTTTCCGGATTATTAATTACCGGCATTTCTTTTTTATTCATATTTTATTTAAAATTTAATTATAGATTTCGTTTATATTACCATTTAATTCATTAAAAGTCAAAACTAATTTTTATTGACTTTATTCTGTTAATAAGATAGAATTAACCAAATAAAAGATCTTTAACAAAAAAAACAAAAAGGAAATGAAAGAAAAGATAAGAGAGAAAGTGTTCACTTATATTGCTATGGAAATAATAAACTACTCATTGATGATTTATGAAATTTTTATACTAGGTTTAACCATAGAACAATCATTGGTTTGTAGAATATTTACCAGTTTTACGGATTTGATAATATTACTTTTATTTTTTAATACCAAATTTCTTTGGAATGAAAAAGCAAAAAATGATAAATTAAAAAATCATCTACTGGCTGGAGTAAAAATGGGAATACAATTTCCTATTGCTTATGCCATTAAAATATCAACTGCCAATAGATTACTCATTCCTTTACTACAAAAATTAGGAATGGATATTAATGTAATACATTGGTCAAAAATTGTTATATCATTATTTTTGACTATAACTGTTTGTTTCTTAGGAGGTTTTCTATACTCCTTATACAGACAGAAAATAAATATATTTTTTAATAAAATAAAGATTAAAATAAAAATTTTTCAAAAATTAAAAAATATAAATAAAACCATACCTAAAAGGGTTCTGTAATCAGAACCCTTTTTTTTATTTTTTCTTACTAATTCCGCTTTTTTTAGCTTTAGCTTCTAACATAGTTTTTTTAATTTCTAGTCTTTTTTTTGTTTTATGAGAATGAGATTTTTTTCTTTTTCCCACTCCGGTTTCTCTTTTAGCCATACTAATTTTATTAATATTAAGATTAAGTAATTCTAACTAATTATTGAAATAAAATCAAATATTTTATTATCTAATATATTGATTTATAATTTTTCCTATATAATAACCTAAAAATAAAACAACTACTGAAATAAAAAGATGTTCAAAAATTATTCCTTGAGGTTTTAAATTTTGTTGTTTAGCTAAACGATAACTTACGAAAATAAGAATAAGTCCTCCCCAAACGATATCAATCCAAAAAGCTAAATTTAAACCTAAAAATAAATATGGAATTAAAAAGGTTAAAGCAAAAATAAATTTAGATAGAAAAGTAGCAAAAGTAGCTTGCCAAACTTCTTTATTAGTAGAATTACCTTCTGACTCAGTAGAAATATGTATCCCTAAAGCATCAGAGAAAGAATCAGCTACGGCAATTATTAAAATTCCACTAATAATTACCATTTTAGATCCTGTGCTAGAATTTAAACCAGTTATTAAACCCAAGGTGGTTATAACGGCAGAAGTTAAACCAAAATTTAAACCCTTTTTTAATGAAATTTTCATATTTTTGTTTTTTATGTTTCAGTTTGATGTCTAACTATAAAATAATGTTTAGCTATTTCAATTAAAGTAACATTAAAAATAGCCACTCCCATAATAATATACCAAGCTGATAAATGTAAAGATACTGTGCCCAATAATGTATTTAGGAGAGGAACATAAATAGCCGCTATTATTCCGATAAGTCCAACTAATACTGAAATAAGAAGTAATTTATTATTTAAAATATTAATATGCCAAATATTTTGACGTAAACTTTTACAACAAAAAACATAAAAAATAGAATCAATCGCCAAGCAAGCAAAAATAATAGTTCTTATATATTGCAAATCATGACCATTATAATTATTTAAGTAGAAGAAAATTAATAAAAGAAAAGCATCTGTTACAATACCAACAATAAAAATTATTATTTTCATTTCTTTGGTTAATAAAGGAATATTTCGTTTCTGTGGTTTTTGATTCATTAAATCTTTTTCCTTTGGTTCAAAAGCTAAAGCAATATTAGGAAAACCATCCTCAATAAGATTGATCCATAAAATTTGAACAGCTGTAACCGGTAAAGGAAATCCGGCCAGTAAACTTACACCAATTAATATTATTTCCGTAAAACTATCAGACAATAAA
>CAYMMH010000080.1:0-2484 GCA_964391525.1 uncultured Gammaproteobacteria bacterium
TTTCAAAATTTCTTCTCATTTCAGCTTTTTCAAAATCAGAATATTCAGGCATTTTTTTATATATATCACTTATTTCGCAAGTGGTTTTCTTTTTATTTTTTATTTTATTAAACCAATATTCTTGAATATTTTCATCTTCAAACGAATATTTTTCATCATTATTTTCTAAATTTTCTTCTTCTGTAAAAAGCCCTTGTTTATTAATAAATTCATAAAGACTATCTTCATTAGTAAAAGCATCTAAATTTTCTTGGGAATAAGATATTTCATCTTTTTTATCAAATGCTTGATGTGAATAATCTTTTTGATTTTCTGGATCATAATTTTTAACTAATTTTTCATCTAAAATTTCTCCATTTGGTCCATAGCCCATTTTTTTTAATTCTTTTTCTCTTCTTTTTTCTTCTGCTTCTTTGCTTTCATTAATTTTCTTAATTTGGCCATTTTCTATTTTTATATTTTGATTTTTAAAAAAATCTCCTAATTTCATATTCATATTATTTATTTATTAATTATTATTTATTATTAATTGTTGGTTTATTATACTATATTTTTACTTTTTTGTCCATAGGTACAAAATTTTACTTATAAAAAATGTATTTAATCCAATTTTTAGAATTTAATTCTTCTATTTTTTTAGCTTTTTTAACCCTATATTTACCTATTTTTAATCTTCTTAGTTCATTTAAATAGGCTCCACAGTTTAATTCTTCTCCTAAATCATTAGCTATGGTTCTTATATATGTTCCGCTAGAACAGTCTATTTTTAATATAATTTTGGGCCAGGAATAATAAATAATCTTTATTTTACTTATTTTTATTGGTTGGGCTGGTCTTTCTATTTCAATATTTTTTCTAGCTAATTGATATAGTTTTTTACCACCTATTTTTTTAGCACTATACATCGGAGGAATTTGTTCTTTACTTTCTTCTATTTTTTTTAAAATTTTAGATATATCTTTTTTCTTAATTTCTTTTACTTCTTTTTTCTTTATTATTATTCCAGTTCGGTCATAAGTATTTGATTTAGCTCCTAACATAATTTCGGCTTCATATTTTTTATCTAGTTTAACAAATTGTGATATTTTTTTTGTAGCTTCTTTTCCAACGGCTACAATTAATAATCCTGAAGCAAAAGGATCAAGTGTTCCAGCATGTCCAATTTTTTTTATTTTGGTAATTTTTCTTAATTGATAAGTAACATCAAAAGATGTTGGACCGATTGATTTATCCACAAGTAAAAATCCAAAAGGTATTTTATTTTTTTCTGCTTTTCTTTCTTCCATAATATTTTTTTGATTGCTTATTAATAAAATAATAACAAAAAATTTTTTAAAATAAAAATAGTTTCTCTTTGCTTCTTTATTATATCAATAAAAGCATTGATTTTATTGGGTTTATTTAAAATTTATCTTTTATATATTTTTTAAAAATTTATTTTTAGCATTTTTAAAAGTAAAAAAAATATTTTTTTTCTTTTTTTTTATTATTTTTTTAAATTTTTTTCTAAAAAATAATATAAAAAATATTGTTGCATTATTTTTTTTATGTTATAATTATAATAGTTCGTATATAGGAATTGGTCGGTTCCTATCCCTATTAAGTAGTTTTTTAAATTGAATTTAAAAAATATGCCTACAAAGAAAAAAGTTGTAAAAAAAGCTGTTAAAAAAGCAGCTCCTAAAAAGAAAGCAGCTCCTAAAAAGAAAGCTGTTAAGAAAGCAGCTCCTAAAAAGAAAGCTGTAAAAAAGGTTGCTAAGAAAAAGGTTGCTAAGAAAAAATAATTTTTTCTTTTCAAACTAAAAGCACTTCCATTAATTTGGGAGTGTTTTTAGTTTGATTATTAATTATTTTTTTTGTATAATAATTTATGTATTTAAGGTTTTGTTTAAATTAGGTTTCCGCTTTCAGCGGTTTTATATTTTGAAATATGTATTTAGAAAATTTGGAACTACAAGGATTTAAGTCTTTTGCCAATAAAAATAAACTAGTTTTTTCTGGTCTTTTAACTAATAAAAAAAGAGGAATTACAGTAGTTGTTGGTCCTAATGGATCAGGAAAATCAAATATAGCTGATTCTATAAGATGGGCTTTGGGAGAACAAAGTGCTAAGCTTTTACGTAGTAAAAAAAGTGAAGATGTTATTTTTTCCGGTTCTGATAAAAAAAATCGCTTGAATATGGCGGAAGTTTCTTTGTATTTTAATAATGAACAAAGTATTTTCAATTCTAATATAAATGAAGTTATTGATTCAGAAAATAATATTCAAGGAAATCAAGAAGGTGATAATATTGATGCTTTTTTATTATTACCCGAAATTATTTTAACTCGTCGAATTTTTAGGGATGGTAATAGTGAGTATTTTATAAACAACATCAAAGTTCGTTTAAGTGATGTTCAAATATTTTTAGCCAAAGCTAATTTTGGCCAAAAAACATATAGTGTTATAGGACAAGGAATGGTAGAAAATTTTTTAAACACTAG
>CAYMMH010000081.1:0-2453 GCA_964391525.1 uncultured Gammaproteobacteria bacterium
ATCGGACCGGAAGCATTAGCTGGATCTAATTTTAATTTATAAAAAATAAAAGGAATAATTAAACCTGTAATAATAGAGGTCATAATGGCAAAAAATAACGATACAGCTAAAACAATACCAACTAAATATTGACCATAAATAAGATTAGTTAATAAACAAAGTAAGAAACTAATTATTAAAGCTATAAAAAAAACAACGCGAGTATGTCTTATTAGATATTTAAAAAAAATTAAATTATGATTCAAAGCCAAATCTCTAATTATAAAAGCTTGCATTTGAGAACCAACGGCTGCTGACATATAAACTACTAAAGGTATAAATGAGGCTAAAATAATATTTTTATTCAAAACTTCTTCAAAATTAGAAACGACAAAAGCTGAAAAAAGACCACCTAATAAACCAACAATAAGCCAAGGTAATCTAGTTTTTAATGATTTTAATAAAGAAAAAGAAAAAATATTGGTCTCGTAAGAAGTATCGCGGAATACACCTCCAAAATGTAATAAATTTTCCGTTGATTCATCGTATAATATTTTTAAAATAATATCATTAGGAACTACACCTAATAAAAAACCATTATCATCAATAACTGGAATAGCTTTTAAATTTTTTTCTAAAGCTAGCATTGAGACTCTCTCTTTGTCAACATTAGGAGTAACACTAACTAATTCAGATGAAATTAAATCCTTGGCCAATATTTCTTTGGGAGATCCAAATAAATCCTTAATGGAAATAGTTCCAATCAATTTATTCTCTTGAGAAATTACATAAATATAATTAATAGTAGAAAAATTATTTATACTTTTATTCAAAAGATCTTCCATTTCCCCAATATTAAAACTATCTTTTACAACCGGAACATCATCAATCATTAAAAAACCGGCGGAATCTTTTTTATATTTTTTATTCTCATTCATAAGTATTTATTTATATATATAATTTAGCATAAAATTAATTTAAAAACAAAATTATGAGTTTATTTGGAAATAAATTTGAATTTAACTAATAAAAATCTGGCCATATTCTACCCCACCCTTGCAATTTCATACATAATCTTATATAATCTAATATATAAACTATATAAGATTATGTATAATAAATTCAATAACAGAATAAACAATTTGCCTAAGAATATTGTTGAATTAATTGATAAGATAGATCTACTAAAAAGTAAATGGGTAAATGGTGCTAAACTAGATCAACAAACTCTTGGTAATTTAAAGAAGTCTATTTTAATTACTTCAACGGGTGCTTCAACTCGCATTGAGGGTTCTCAATTATCCGATGAAGATGTAGAGCGATTGATGAGAGGGCTTTCAATACAAAAATTTAAAGACCGCGACAAACAAGAAGCACGTGGTTATTTTGATTTGCTAACTAATGTTTTTGAATCATACAAATCAATTCCCTTTGCGGAGAACACAATTAAATTTTTTCATCGTGAGTTATTAAAATATTCCGAAAAAGATAAATTGCATCGTGGTGAATATAAAAAAGATGAAAATAAAGTCGCGATGGTTTCACCAACCGGCAAACCAATAGAAATATTATTTGACACGACCGCTCCTTGGCTGACACCGAAAGAAATGCAGGAATTAGTTGAATGGACCCAAATTGCTTTTTTAGAAAAATCAGCTCATCCTTTAATTATTATTGGAAATTTTTTAGTTGAATTTTTACATATTCATCCTTTTACTGATGGTAACGGCCGACTTTCTCGTATTCTTAGTAATCTGCTAATGTTGCAGCATGGCTATGAATATACACCCTATGTTTCGCAAGAAAAATTAATTGAAGATAATAAACCGGAATACTATATTGCCTTAAGAGCCAGTCAAAAAACTTTAAAAACTAACAAAGAAGATATCAGTGCTTGGCTAACTTTTTTCTTAAAAATTATTTTAGAACAATCAGAGCATGCAATTAATATTATTTCTCATAAAGAAGTATCTAAATTATTATCACCACAACAAGATATTGTTTGGGAATATATTGCCAAACAAGACAGAGTCGTGACACCACTAGAAATATCTCGAGAAACTAGTATTCCTAGACCAACAATTAATCAGGTATTAAATAAACTATTGCGACTTAAATGGATTGAGAGAATTGGTGTTGGCAGGACGACAAGATATAGGAAGAGATAAAATAACAAAAAGAAGAGGTTTTAATACTTCTTCTTAGAATTGAATCTCATTCTGATTTATTTTAAAAAATTATTTATTATATTATTAGCAACATCAAATTCTTTTCCTACTTCATTAATTAAAAATAAATTAATAGATTTACTGTAATCTTAATAATTTAATGTATCTAATTCATTTTTTGATTCTTCAAATCTTTCCTCCTTATTATTTCTTTCAACACTCATTTTTTTAGTTACGAGATATTAGAAACACTATTCGAACTGAAATTAAATAAAAGACCAATAAATTTAACTTCGGATCAAAATC
>CAYMMH010000082.1:0-2441 GCA_964391525.1 uncultured Gammaproteobacteria bacterium
CAAAATATTTTTCTCGTAAAGAAAAATTTAAAAAACCTTTTGTTAGAGGTCAAGATTTAATAATTCTTGAAAAAGAATTTAATAAGAGAAAACAAGAAACCTAATTCTATAATCCCTCATGTTTAATGAGGGATTTTTATTTTTTATATACAATATAAAATACTTTATGATATAATACATATATCGCAAAAATAAATTTTTTGATATAATTTCAAATATTAATATTATTAATTAAAAAAATATGTCTCATGAAATTGAATCCGACTTTGTTTATCAATGGGAAACTGAAGCTGGACAATGTAAAAATTGTACTAGTTTTTCTCGATTAGAATCTGAAAAAGGTTTTTGTTCAGAAGCTAAGAATGAAGTACCGGATGATGCTCATTGCGATTTTTTTCAATCTCGAGATTAATTGTTTTTATGTTAAAAATATATTTAGCTCGCCATGGACAAGATAGTGATAATGTTCGTCGTGTTTTAAATGGACGTCGTGATACCTCTTTAACTATTATTGGTCAACAACAAGCTTTACAATTAGCCAAGAGAATAAAATCAATGGGTTTATGTTTTAACAAGATATATACTTCTCCTTTATTAAGAGTTAAACAAACTGCTAGAATAGTAACTGATTATTTATCTTTGCCAGAAGCTGAAATATTACCTGATTTGATTGAACGTGATTTCGGAAAAATGACTGGTATGACCATTGATGATATTTTATTATTAGAAGATAATAATATTGTTCAAACTCCTGAAGTTAGTTATTTTTTAGAAGTAGAAGGAGCGGAAAAATTTTCTGAATTAATAGCCAGAAGTCAAAGAGTTTTAAATCTGGTTGAACAAGAAAATGAGGATGGAAATGTATTACTTTTAACTAGTGGAGATATAGGGAAAATGATTTACACTGCTTATCATAAAAAAACATGGGAAGAAGTTTTGCCTAGTTTTTATTTCTCCAATACAGATTTAAGAGTATTAGAAAAAGATTTACCATTAGAGAAATCTCTTATTTTTAAAAATAACGGAATATTTAATAGAACTTTCTTAGGACTGTCGGAAAAAAGTGATGGTGATATGAAGAAAAATGGTTATAATATGAAAAATTTTTTAAAAGAAGTAAATTTAGATAAAAAAACTTTATTTTCAGCTGATTTAGAACATGGTAATAAGGTTATAGTAATAAAAGATTTACAACAAAAAATTGAATCTAAATGTGATGCTTTAATTACTGATCAACCCGATTGTTTATTAACTATAACCGCAGCTGATTGTCCTTCTCTATATTTTTATGATTCTCAAAAAAAAGTTATTGCCTTAGCTCATGCTGGTTGGCGAGGAATTATACGGGGGATAATTGAGGCCACAATTCTTAGTTTTAAAGATAATTATAATTCTAATCCCGAAGATATTGAAGTTTTTATTGGTCCCTATATTAGAAGTTGCCATTTTGAAATAAAAAAAGATGTTGTTGATAATTTTTCTGAAGAAGATTTAATTAAAAGAAATGAAAAAATTTATATTGATTTAGGGGAACTTATAAAAAAAAGATTATTAAAACAGGGAATTAAAATTGATAATATAAATATAAGTAAGGATTGTACATATTGTTTAGATAATAAATATTTTTCTTTTCGTCGTAATGGTGGAAAAAACATGGAAACTATGTTAGCGTATTTAGCTTTAAAATAATATGAGCAAAGAAAAACAATTAGAAGAATTGAAAGAAGAAATGTTGGCTGATAAAAGTTTGCCATTAAATACTAATTTGGTTTTTGGAGAGGGAAGAGTTGATGCTAAAATATTATTAATTGGTGAAGCACCTGGCCTAAAAGAGGATATTGAGATTAGACCTTTTGTTGGACGTTCCGGAAAACTATTAACTGCTACTTTAGAAGAAATAGGATTAAAAAGATCTGATGTTTATATAACTAATATTATAAAACGTCGTCCTCCAGAAAATAGAGATCCTTTACCGGAAGAGATAGAGGCATATAAACCATATCTTCAAAAACAAATAGAGATTATAAAACCTAAAATAATAGTAACCCTAGGAAGATTTTCTATGAATTTTTTTATACCTACCGCCAAAATAACAAAAGATCAAGGAAAAGTATTTAAGATAGATAATAATTTAATTATACCAATGTTTCATCCGGCAGCCTGTTTTAGAGCTACCAGGGTTTTAATGGAATTTAAAAAAAGTTTTAGTAAATTACCAAAGATTATATCTAAGTATAATGAGTTAATAAAATAATCCTTGATTTTTTAATTTAGATATTCTATATTATACTCATTGTAAAAATATTTAGGAGAGGTGCCAGAGCGGTCTAATGGAACGGTCTTGAAAACCGTCGTACCCGAAAGGGTACCGTGGGTTCGAATCCCACCCTCTCCGCAACATCGTGCTAGCACGATGTACTTAAAAACGGGGCTTTTTGAAG
>CAYMMH010000083.1:0-2386 GCA_964391525.1 uncultured Gammaproteobacteria bacterium
GTTATTTTTATATTTTTTAAATATATAGGTATATTTACTTTAATTATTGCTATTTTTTATCATTTCTATTATTTAAAAATAGCTAATGTATATATTTTAGCTGATAAGAGAATAATAGTTAAAAAAGGTTGGTTATCAACTAGTACCGTAAGTATAGAGTATAAAAATATTACTGATATTACTATCCAGGAAAACTTTATATACCGATTATTAACTTGTACCGGAGATATGATTATCAATACAGCCGGCACTGATAGAGCCGAAGTTGTATTACGACACATAGAAAATCCTCATGAAATAAAAGATATGATAAACAAGTTAAAAAATAATTAATAGTTATTTATTTAATTTTTTGCTATAATATAATCATAATATAATTATTAATATGATCATTATGAGTGAAGATAATAAAAAAATAAGTAGAGAACAAATTATTGACGAACTACGTCGTGAAGAGGAAACTGAAAATCAATTAATTTGGCTTTATCAAACTTTGATTGATTTGGGAATTGAAAATTGTTTTTCTGAAGATAATAAAATTATTTTTAGAGATAATATGAAATTATTAAAAGAAGAATCAGAAAAACATAAAACAATGATCAACAGTCTTATTGATAAACATAATAATTAATTTTAAATATATGAACTTTAATCAATGTTCCATGAGTCAGGAGGGTATTTTACTTAATTTAAATAAAGGGTTGACCAGTGAAATTAGAGCTCGTGATTTATGTAAAGAATTATTACAATTTTTAGAAGATGAAAAAGATAAGAATATTATAGAAACGATAATAAAAGATGAAGAACGACATATAAAAATAACTGAAGATCTTATTTCTATTACCAAAGCTTTTTATAGCAAGGAATAAGATAAAAAATATTAATTTTATTCAAGTATAAAGCCATTGTTTTCACAATGGTTTTTTGGTTTCCGTATTTTTTGAACCAAGTTTCCAACCTCTTGACAAAATTATAAAAAAAGTGTAGAGTGTAATAATTCTTTAACAATATAAAAAAAATCAGAAGTCATGAAAAAGATATTTTGTTTAATAGTAATTGTATTATTTAGTAGTAGTAACTTATTTAGTCAGAAGACTATAAATGTTAAACAAGGAGAAATGTATTCTCCGTTTGTAATTCACATAAGCCAAGAAGCTCTTGATTATGTAAAAATCATTAACCATTATAAAGTTGATAATTCGTTTGTAACGAATTCCAATGAGGTAAATACCACTGTCTGTGAAGATGGAAATGTCCCCCTTTTTTATTATATAAACGAAGTTATAATTACCGACAAAGGTTTGTTTGTGTTTAATAAAGAACAAAATTTTGATCTTTGGCAAATATTTTTTATTCGTCAAGATTCAACCATCAAACTTGATTCTATATCAGTGTTAGTTTGTGGAGATTCCGAAGGTAATATTGTAGAAGTAATTTCTTTCTATAAAGAAAAACCTTTTACTAAAATAACCGTAAAGAATGGAAGTGTGGAACTTTTCCTTTTTAAAGAAAAAAGAAATAGATTTGTTAAAAAAAATCCAAATCTTTTTCTCCCCCAAAGAGAATTAATTTTTTAAGATTCTTCATTCATTCTATAATATCAAACCGTTGTTTAAAAAAACAGCGGTTTTTTTATTTTTACTATATTATTTTTTATTATTATGGTATTATTATATATATAACTATCTTATATGAAAATTGTTTTTAAGTTTAGTTTATCAATTTTTGTTTTATTTCTTATTACTCCATCTATTGTCTTTGCTTCTAATTTATTTAATTCCTCTTTGTCTTATGAATTAAGGGGTCGTTTTTTAATTCAAGTTGATAATCACGGTCAATCTTGGTATGTCGATATGGATAATGGTTTAAAACATAAGCTCATGAAAGATTCTTCTACTTGGCAATTAGTTCATGATTTTGGTTTAGGTATTTCTCATTCTAATTTAGAAAAAATTCCTGTAGCCATAAATGAAAAATTAATTAAAAACGACAGCGATCAGGACGGTTTAGATAATAATTTAGAAAAAGCTATAGGGACTGATCCTTTTAAAAGTGATAGTGATGGCGATTCATATAGTGATGGTTTAGAAATTTTAAAAAATTTTAATCCTTTAAATTCTGGTTATTTTTTTATTGATTCCAAATTATCTTCTAAATTGGCTGGTCAAATATTATTGGATGTTGAAAGAAACGGGGAGGCTTGGTATGTTAGTCCTAAAGATAATTTAAGATATTATATTTCCAATTATCAAGACCTATTTCAAATGATTACTATTGTTGGATATGGGATTAATTCTACTAGTTTAAATTATATAGCCGATAGTGATTCTATAGAAAATATAAATGATAAAAGCATTAAAGTTGATATTGGAAAAAATCAACGTTT
>CAYMMH010000084.1:0-2339 GCA_964391525.1 uncultured Gammaproteobacteria bacterium
AAAATATACTTTTTATGTTTTTATTATAGCAATTATTTATAAAAAATAAAAGTTGGAGAATTTAATCAAAATTACCAAAATCATATTTAACTATTTTTTTCTTTATTGGTCCAAATATTAGAACATAAATAGTTGAATAAATTATTTGAAAAAACGTTTTCCAAGGACCATATTTTTCAAAACGTCTTATAGAAAAAAATATTTTAGTACTTTTTATTAAACGAAATTTACCAAGTTTAGCTCCTCGTTCGCAATAAACCTGATCCTCTCCTATAAAAATTGTTTCATCAAAACCACCTATTTGATCATATATCTCTTTTTTAGACATAATCCCGGCTCCTAAAGCTAATGGTTTTATACGCTGAGCTATTTTAGCTATTCCATTATATATTCTTTTATAAAATTTATAAAAAAACTTTTTGGAATAAAAATCTAAATAAAAACCGGAAATATCCAACTTTCTAAAATTAAATTCCGCAATAGTTTTTTCCAAAAAATATTTATTAGGTAATCTGGTATCGGCGTCTAAAAATAATAACAAATCTCCTTTGGCAATCTCAACACCATTATTCCTTTGAATGGAAGGATGACGACGATTGTCATTTTTTTCAACAAAAAACCGACAATTATACTTTTGAGCGATTTCTATAGTTCTATCATTTGAATTGCCGTCAGAAACTATTATTTCATAATTAGTCCAAGCTTGTTCTCGTATTTCTTTTAACAAACTTTCCAAATTTTTTTCTTCATTTAATGTTGGAATTATAATGGATAACATAAAAATTAAAAAAGAGTTTTGGCAAAATTCCAATAGTCTGAATTACGCATAACCTTGTCTTGAAAATACCACCATTCCACTCCCCATAAATATGCCTTTTTAAAACCGGTATCAATAGCAAATTGAACATTGGCTTTAAATTGCTCTATATTAAAAGATTTTTTATATTCAATACTGAAAGAATTAGTTAGAGTTTGTTCATCTACCCAAGGTTCGGCCTGTAATTCTATAATAAAAACATCTTGACTGTCTATCCCGGCCATTTTTGATTTTAATTGATAAAATCTGGAAGTATAAGGATATCTTATATAACCAAACCAAGGGTTGTTGACCACACGATACATGGTTGTCCCAAAAGTATCGGCAATTTTTGTTTCTTCTTTCCAGAAACTAAGTTCCCCGGTAGCTGAAATTATAACGGGACGATCATCTATTTTTTTAACCAACTCCACCTCTGTTTTTAAAAAATCAATGTCACTGTCGGGACATACTCCAAAAGAATCCAATAAAGGTTCATTTTCCACTTGCCAATAAACAATGGATTGATATTGTTTAAAATGATTAACAGTAGCATTTAACATTTTTAAAGTATCAGATTGTAATTTTTCTATATTAGATTGATCAATCCAATCAGGAAAATGACATTCTGGCCATCTGGCTACACGCATTCCAAAATTTAAAATAATTTCAACATCCCTTTTTTCTCCCTCTTTTATTAAAAAATCATATTCACTAAAATCATATTCACCGGGTTTCTTCTCTATCTGATCCCAATACACTGGAATTCTAATTTGTTTAACTTGCAATTCGTCTAGTATATCAATATAGGCCATTTTCCAATCCAAACCTATTTCTTCAGCATATTTTTTAGAAAAAGTAACTCCAAAAAAATTTTCTTGATGTTTTAAATCTATTTTTTTTGGAAAATGTTTGGCTATTTTAAATACATAAACTAAACCAAAAAGTAATATTACAAAAATAAATATAATCAACAACCATTTATTCACAATTTTTAATTTCTTTTTTTCTTTCATAATAATAAATTTTATAACTTAAATAGACATAAAATACAAACCTATAGCAACTGATATAATTGCTATTATTTTTTTAATTAAAGTTTTTTTAGAAACATCTTCTTTTAAAATTTTAGGAAAAAATTTATTTAAAACAATTCCTAGTATTAATAAAAAAGCATATTGAACTCCCTGTAAAGCATTTATTATAGCTACTGGACCTAAATAAACAGCATAATTTTGAGCAAAAGAAGCTAAAGCTCCAATAAATTGATTAACAAAAACAAAAGTTCCCTTTGTCTTCTTTCTTTTTCTTTGTTTAGTTATAAAATTCTGTTTAATTTTGTCTTAAAAGCACCTATAACGTTTTTCCGTCAGCAACATTTAAAGAAATTGTCAAACGGCCATTCCCACTATATGTTTTTAGATCAAAATAATTTCAAACTTAAAGTTTCCATATAAACTGACCTTTGATATTGACGGGAAACTATGCTGGTCGATGCCGGAAATAACGGGGACTCCTATGTGATAATCAACTACCTGAATAA
>CAYMMH010000085.1:0-2025 GCA_964391525.1 uncultured Gammaproteobacteria bacterium
CTAAAATATTTATCTCAAAAGTTATTTTTGAGGTAGAAAGATCTGAAAAAATCATCATCAAGCAATTAATTAAACAATTAATGTCATAATTTATTATCTGAATACTCAGATTTACCATCTCTTTGGTATTATTATTTGTTTCCATTATTTTTTTATGTTTAAAATGTTAAAAAACTATTATGTTAATCAAATATTTATATCACAATTTACTAATTAATGTCAATACCCAATAAAAAATAGATAAAAAAATAGAGAGTCTAAGACTCTCTATTATATTTTTTTTTCAAATATTTTTCTTCATCTTTTTTGTCCCTTATTATTATTACTATTATCCCCACAATTAATAAGAATAGGAAGGTAATGAAAGCTATTGAAATAACAGGATGTTTAAAAAAAATAAAAGATTCAATTTTAATTATTTTTTCAATAAAAAAAGAAAACCAGAAAGAAGCTGCTAAAAACAAAGATAAACAAAAAATAAGTTTTTTTATTTTTATTTTTAATCTACTATAGTAGAAAAAGGTTATCGCATTAAAAAACACAGGAAGAACTAATAATGCAATAAATATTTGATTAAATATTTCAACTTTGAAAAAGAGAGATACTATATATCTAGAAATAAGATAACACACTACGACCATAATTCCTAAAACAAATGAAATTTTAATATCTTTGTATTTATTTTCTATTCTTAGTTTCTTTTTGTATAATTTTCTATCTAATGTATTCATGACTATTATTTTTTTGATTTGAAATTAGATTAATTATTAAACCTATCTAAATCTAGACAAACTTAATAATTAATCTAATTTAATCTGTTTTTCAATGAACTTAACATTTACACACTATATCATAAAAAGTAAATAATGTCAATATATAAAAAAGAGCCATTATATTACATAATAACTCTTACTTATTTTTTAAATTTATTATTTATGAAATAATCAGGATTGATTGTTTCATAAAGAATGAATGATTTTAGTTGATCTTCTAATTCTTTTTCATCAAGTATTTTGATTGAAAAATAATTACTAGATACTTCTTTATATTTTATACTATTTGAATCTATTGCCCCAATAGAAAATATAAAATTTATTTTAGATTTTTTCTCATTTTTATAATTATGAGAAACAATAAAAATCATTCTAACTTTTTGGGAAGGTAAAAAAGCCTTTAGGCCTAACATTTCTTTTTTTTTATTTTTGAAACAAAATGAACTTTTTATTTCTTTGATTCTAATTTCCTTATTCTCCTTCTTAAGAGAAGAACAAAATTTCTTTTTAAAGGATTTTTTAAATATACTCATAATAAAATTTTTTAATGAACTACTCTGAGTATTATAATATATTATTTAAAAAAATCCAACCCCCCTATATATAAAATAAAAAAAGTCGTTAATTTACAAAAATTAACGACTATTATTTTCTTTTTACCTAATTAATTTTTATGCACTTAACCTACAAAGTAAATATTTTCCATAAACATTGGCATCATAAACGATGCCTTTTTCTGAATTTCTTTTAATTAAAAAAGAAACTTCTTCAGAAACTATTTTATTATATTTTTGTAAATATTTTTGTTTTTTACAAGGATCTTTTTCATTTTTAATTTTTTTTCTTAATTTTACCATTCTTTTATTTCTTTTAATAGATTTTTGTATTAAAAGTTGTTCCTTAGAATAATCTATAAGAAAAAGTTCTTTAAGATTAATGATTATTCCCTCAAAGTTGCAAATTTCTTTATAACTCATTTTTTAATTTTTAATGTTATTACGTCATTGAACCGACATAATTTAGGTTAATACTCAATAAAGTATCGTCATATGCTAACACAACAATAACTTATTGTCAAGAGCTTTAAAATATAGATAATTATTGATTATATTAACATTCTCTTTACTTTAAAGAAAGTTTAATAGGACTTTTATATGATCAATATAGATTATTGGTAAATTATATTCTTTAAAATTTTCTACGAAGCACTTATTATAGATTGAATTAAGCGAAAAATATTTTTAGTATCAGC
>CAYMMH010000085.1:2035-2296 GCA_964391525.1 uncultured Gammaproteobacteria bacterium
ACATCTGTTTCTCTCATTTTTCCATCAAAAGCTCTTAATTTCAAACGGTGAAAATTTGTCACCACTTGAGAACCCTCATTTCTAAGCCTTTCCGCTAGTTTATTCCAATATTTTCTAGCTGTTTGATAATCGGATTGATTGGTTAAAATTTTTACAACATCAATAACAGAAAAAAACCATTCTTCTAAATTTTCGTTCCAAACAGCTCGAACTTTTTGTTTTTGAAATAATTTTATTTTACTTTTCATTTTTATGGTATTA
>CAYMMH010000086.1:0-2262 GCA_964391525.1 uncultured Gammaproteobacteria bacterium
GAAGTTATTTGTCGAAATGAAAAAAGAATGTTACAGGAAGCTATTGATTCATTAATTGATAACTCAGCTCGCAACAGTAAAATGGTAACTGCCTCTACTGGTCAAAAGAGACAATTAAAATCCTTGGCCGATGCCCTAAAAGGAAAACAGGGCCGTTTTAGACAAAATTTATTAGGTAAAAGAGTTGATTATTCTGGTCGTAGTGTTATCGTAGTGAATCCTAAGCTAAATTTAGACCAATGTGGTTTACCTAAAATCATGGCCTTAGAGTTATTTAAACCTTTTATTATCTCAGAGCTTATTAAAAAAGAAATTGTGCACAATGTTCGAAGTGCTTCTCGTTATATCGAGGCTGGTCATGATGAAGTTTGGGATATTTTACAAAAAATAGTTGATGAAGCTTACGTTTTATTAAATCGAGCTCCTACCCTTCATCGTTTAGGTATTCAAGCTTTTAAACCAATATTAATAGAAGGAAAAGCTATTCAAATTCATCCTTTAGTTTGTACAGCTTTTAATGCTGACTTTGATGGAGATCAAATGGCTGTTCATGTTCCCTTAACTAAAGAAGCCGTAGCTGAAGCTAGAGATATAATGTTGTCTTCTCATAATCTTTTAAAACCAGCTACCGGAGAACCTATAGTTGCCCCTAATCAAGATATAGTTTGGGGAGTTTATTATATAACTTTACAAGATCCAATTAATTCAGAAAATAAAATGAAATATTTTTCTGACGAACAAGAAGTTTTATTAGCTTATGATTATAAATTAATAAAATTACATGAAACAGTAACAGTTGTAATAGGTAAAGAAAAAATAATAACAACTGTTGGTCGTATAATTTTTAATAAAATTATTCCGGAAAAATTGAAGTATATAAATGAAGTATTTACTAAGGGTAAAATAAAAAATTTAATTAAAGATTGTTTAAATGTTTATGGAGAAGAAAGAACTGTTAAATTTATAGACGATTTAAAAAATTTAAGTTTTAAATATATAACCAGAAGCGGTCTTTCTTGGGGCTTTGGTGATTTACCAGAATTACCGATAAAAGATAAATTGATTGAAGAAGCCAATCGTCAAGTTGATCAAATAAAAGAACAATTTGAAGATGGTTTATTAACCGATAGTGAAAGATATAGTAAAGTTATAGAAACATGGACAACCACTAAAGAAAAAATTGCGGATGCTTGTAAAGAAGGATTAAAAGATTCATTGCCAGTTTTTTCTATGATTGATTCTGGAGCCAGAGGTTCTTGGGCTCAACCAGTCCAGATCATTGGTATGAAGGGTTTAGTTACATCACCTTCAGGAGCTATTATTGAATTACCTATTAAAGGAAATTTGAAAAAAGGTTTTTCAGTATTAGAATATTTTATAGCTACTCATGCTACTAGAAAAGGTTTATCTGATACAGCTATTAGAACCGCTAGTGCTGGTTATTTAACTAGAAGATTGGTTGATGTATCTCAAGATACTATTATTTTTGAAGATGATTGTAAAGATAAAGAAGGTATTATTATTGATAAATCTGAAGTTGAAAAAGAAAATGATGATTTTTTCCGTAGAATAGCTGGTCGTTATTTAGCTAAAGATTTAATTGATAAAAAAGGTAATGTTTTATTAAAAGCAGGAGAGTTATTAACTGAAAAATTTATTAAAGAAATAAAAAATAAAGATATAGAATTAGCTCATGTTAGATCAGTTTTGAATTGCAAATTACATAAAGGGGTTTGTGCTAAATGTTATGGTATTGATTTAGCCTATAATCGAGAAGTAAAATTGGGAACAACTGTTGGTATTATTGCTGCTCAATCTATTGGAGAACCAGGAACTCAATTAACTATGAGAACTTTTCATACTGGAGGTGTAGCTAGTGCTGAAGATATTACTCAAGGTTTGCCTAGAGTTGAAGAAATTTTTGAAAACCGTACTCCCAAAAAGAAAGCTTTAATGTCAGAAGTTGAAGGTAAAATTAAAATAGAATTTGGTCAAAAAATTATAAAAGATAAATATGGTAAAGATATTGTGATTAATAATTCTCAGGAAAAAATATTAAAAATAATACATAAGGGTAAGGATACTGATAAATATTATTTTAGAGAATTAGCTAATGAAATAAAATTATCAGGTAAAAAATTATCTAAAAAAGAATTAGAACCAAATGTTAGAGTAAAAGAAGGAGATAAAATAACCAAAGGAACTGAACTTTATTCTATAGCTGAAAAAAATGTAAAAGCTGAATCTTCCGGAATCGTTAAG
>CAYMMH010000087.1:0-322 GCA_964391525.1 uncultured Gammaproteobacteria bacterium
AATATTCAATTAAATACTTTATTAATTTTAAAATTAAATCAATAAACAAAGAATGAATAAATTATAAAAATAAAATAAACTATTTTAAAAAACTATAATCAATTAAGCTACCAATAAGTTTGGGAGTATCAGACAAAGATAATGTTGGATAATGCTTTAAAAAATCTGATAAAGTAATATTGAGATCAAAATAAAATTCGCTCTTAGCTCTAATTTTTCCTTTAACAATATTTTCAATTAGAAGTCGTAATGATTTATAATTTTTTAATATTTTTTTACCATAATCATTTTCCATTTTTTTAGAAAGATTTCTTAAATTTAA
>CAYMMH010000087.1:332-2262 GCA_964391525.1 uncultured Gammaproteobacteria bacterium
ATCTACTACTTTTACTTTATCAGGAAAATGAAAAGCGGGAGTTTTCTCATGGGCCGAAAAAGAAAACACATGAATTTTAGAAAAAGCAATTTTTTGCGAAAAATTACAAGTATCCTGAAAATCAAAATCAGTTTCACCTGGAAATCCGACAATAATATCAGTGCTAATAGCAATATCAGTAATTTTTTTTCTTAATTTATTTATTCTATTATAATAATATTTAGTGTCATACGGACGATTCATCAATTTTAATATTTTATCACTTCCTGATTGTAAAGGAATATGTAAATGACGACACATTTTAGAATTAGAAGCAATTAAATCAATGATCTCATCACTAACTTCAGTTATTTCTATAGAACTTAATCTAATACGTCCTAAATTTTTTATACTCAATATTTTCTTTAATAAATTATATAAATTTTTATCCTTAGAACCTAAATCACAACCATATAGACCTAAATGAATACCTGATAAAACTATTTCCTTAAAACCATTTTTAGTAGCCAAAGTTATTTCTTCTAAAATTTCTTTCATTGGCCTACTTTTTAATAGACCTCGAGCCAAAGGTATTACACAATATGAACAAAATTGCTGACATCCATCTTGAATTTTAATAAAATAACGACTACGATCATTAATTATATTTAAATTATCTTTTAAACAATCTTTTTTAATAGTAGAAAGATTTTTTTTAAAAAATATTTTTTCTATAGCCCGTAAATTTTTAATTTGATCTTTATAATTAGATATTAAATCAACTTCTAATCCCTCTATATTATAGATCCTAGGCCAACAACCAACTAAAACTATTTTGGCTTGAGGATATTTTCTCTTAAGTAAATTAATTAGACGACGATCTTTATTTATAGCTGAATGGGTTACGGAACAAGAATTAACAATAATTAAATCAGGTTTAGAATTATTATCCTTTTTTATTTCTAAAAAACCTCTCAATTTTAATAAATTAGATAAAACAGCTGAATCATATTGATTAACTTTACAACCCAAAGAATATATCTTAAATTTTATTTTTCTATCTTTTTCAATCATAATGTGATTATATCAAAATAATAAAAACAAAACAAAAAAACGCTATAAAGCGTTTAATGAGCCGCCTGTCGGGTTCGAACCGACGACCTACTGTTTACAAGACAGTCGCTCTAGCCAGCTGAGCTAAGGCGGCAAAAAAATACGTGCGCCCAGCAGGATTCGAACCTGCGACCTTCTGCTTAAAAGGCAGCTGCTCTACCAACTGAGCTATGAGCGCAAAAACAAAAACATGATCATAAAACATCAAACTTTTATGATCGATTTTATTATAAACAAAAAAAATGTATTTGACAAGAGTACATTATATTATGGATTTTTTAAACAGCGAAGAGAATAACCATAAAATCTATTAGCAACAGCATTTGAAGAAAAAAGAGGTTGTGTGCAAACTAAAGAATAATAATAGACAAGATTTGGATTAAAAGAAGAAGAGAAAAAATAAGCTCCCCAACCACGATTTGCAAAATATTGACTTTCAATATTTCGAAGACCAGCCGTTAAAGCATTAAAACCACTAGAATTATTAGTAAATTGGTTGCTACTTACATCACAAATATCATCAATGTATTCAGTCCAACCAAAAGTCGAAGCTAATGCTTTACCAATATTATTTACTATTCCATTACAAATATAATTAGGATTAGATTTGATATATGTACTAAAAATATTCCATTCTTCATTAGTCGGTACATGCCAACCATCAGGACATATACCTTGTGTAGTTGAAGTATCATAATTCATAACCTCATTCCATTGATATAGTCCTCCAAGTATATTACAATTATTATCAATATTTTCCCAACAATATTTTTCAATGTTAGAATCATTAGATTGATTTACACTTCCATCTATTCTAACTCCAATATTAAGATTCTCT
>CAYMMH010000088.1:0-2247 GCA_964391525.1 uncultured Gammaproteobacteria bacterium
TGAGCGGGTAAGGGGAATCGAACCCCTATCCTCAGCTTGGAAGGCTGATATAAAAGCCATTATACGATACCCGCTTCGAGCGGAATGGACGGGACTCGAACCCGCGACCTCCTGCGTGACAGGCAGGCGCTCTAACCAACTGAGCTACCACTCCAGAAAACAAAAAAACAATAGCAAATATTTTTCAACTTGTCAAAATTGTTTTTATTAGATATAATAAATTATATATAATCGATTTGATAAAATCAATGGTTTATTTTTTTATAGATAAAAATATGATAAAAGATATAAAAAAAATTGAAGAAAGCTTAGAAAAAAGAAAAATTTTATTATTACAAGATTTAAAAGATTTGTCTAAAAAAGATTTTCATGAAGAAGATAATAAAAGTGCTATTTTTCCAAATTTTGGTAGCAAACCAGATGAAAATGTTCAAGAAATAAGTGAATATTCAACAGTTGTTATGACTGAAAAAGTTTTAGAAAAGACCATAGAAGAAATAGATGATGCCTTGGAAAGAATTAAAAAAGAAACTTATGGAATTTGTAAATATTGTGGTCATGAAATAAGTGAAAAAAGGTTATTGGCTCGTCCAACAGCTAGTTCTTGTATTGATTGTAAAACTAAATTACAAGAATAGTTTATTTGTTTTAAATGATAAAAGAAAAAATAGTCAAAAAAAATACAAACATAATCATTATTTTTTCTATGATTATGTTTTTTGTTATAGATAGATTTTTAAAAATTTTGTCTTTTAATACTAAAAAAGATATTTCTATTATTAAAGATTTTTTTGCATTTACTTTTTTTCCTAATGAGTTTATTTCATTTTCAATTCCTTTTTCTGGCACTGGTTTAAAAATAATTTTATTATTGTTATTAATATTAATTATTTTTTATCTGATAATAAGTTTTAAAAGTAAAAAGTATAATGAATTTTTAGCATTTTTTTCTATATTTTTGGGAGCTCTAAGTAATTTTTTTGATAGGATCTATTATTCCTATGTTATTGATTATTTAAATTTAATGTTTTTTTCAGTTTTTAATTTAGCCGATCTTTTGATAGTTGGAGGATGTTTTTATTTAATATTTTTGAATTTAAAGAGTATTAAGAAATGATTAGTTTTCGGTAATTATTTTTTAGTATAGTAAATTTTATATTTAATGTTTGCTTTGGCAAATATTTTTTTATTTTATTACCCCATTCTATTACCATTATTGAATCATTTTGTTTTATTAAATCAAAGAAACCAATATTTTCAAGATCTTTTTTATTTTTTAAACGATAAGCATCAATATGAATTAGGTTTGTAAATTTATTATTTTTTATTTTATAATTGTTTAAAATAATAAAAGTCGGACTAGTTATATTTCTTTTAATATTTAAACTTTCGGCTAACCCTTTGGTTAATATTGTTTTACCACTACCTAAATTTCCTGATAAAGAAAATATTTTTTTATTAGGATATTTTTTTATTAATGATTTGCCTATTTCTTTGGTTTGTTTTTCGTTTTGGCTTATTATTGTTTTCATATATTAATTATATAATAAATATATGAAAAAACAAATATTTTAAAATTGACTTTTATTTCTGGCTTTGTTAAATTAATTAGTAGATATGTCCCCGTAGTTCAATGGATAGAACATCAGCCTTCTAAGCTGAATATATAGGTTCGATTCCTATCGGGGATACATATTATTTATTTTAAAAATATGATGTATTTTTTATTCTTTATTCAAATTCTTTTAATTGTTATTCTCGTAGTAACGTCAATTCAGTTTTACAGAATACTTTTTAAAGGATTTGCCCCTTTTATTTCTTCTGGATTTAATGTTATACTGACTGTTTTAAAAGAATTGGATTTAAGTGGCAAGGAAGTTGTTTATGAACTTGGTTCTGGTAGTGCTGGATTTTTAAGAAGTATAGAACAAAAATTTAAAAATCAAGAATTAGTAGGAGTAGAATATTCTTGGTGGCCGTATATTTTATCAAGCATTCAAATAGCTTTTAGTGGTAGTAAAATAAAAATATTAAGAAAAGATATTTTTAAAGTAGATTTAAAAGACGCTGATATTATTTATTGTTTTTTGAATAAAAAAACTATGGCCAAATTATCAAAAAAATTTGCCAAAGAATGTAGACCAGGAACATTGATTATAAGTTATTGTTTTACTTTACCGAACTATGAGCCAGAAAAAACAGTAAAAGAAAAAAATAATAACATTTATTTTTACCGAATATAATAAA
>CAYMMH010000089.1:0-2213 GCA_964391525.1 uncultured Gammaproteobacteria bacterium
TTTATTATCTTATTATCTATCAAAAAAGTTCGAACTTCCTCTCTGACCCCGAGCATTGACGAAATAAGGCAGACAGCGATGTCTGTTTTATTTTAATATCGCTTTATATTTTGCGCTCCTTAAAACTGGAAACATCCTTATTCCAGTTAACGTATACTATATTTTTGTTATTCCAGAAAAAGCTTGTAAACTGGAATAATATGTGATATAATTCTAATACTTAGAATTAATTATTATATTTTGCTAAAATATAATAAAAATATGGCTAAAAAACCTTTTAATCCGCCTTTTTTACCACCCAACCTAGATTATTCTCCTGTTTTCGGTAAAATTATCAGAACCAGAGAAATAATTGCTCGTTATGACGAGGCAGTGAAAAGACTACTTAATCCTGAAATTATTCAGCGTTCTTTTGCTACTAAAGAAGCGCTTTTAAGTTCTAGAATTGAAGGTACACAGGCCACCTTAGATGAGGTTTTATTGTATGATGCTAAAGACCTAAAATCGGAGGAAAATGAAAAAGAAAAGGATTATCAGGAAATTTTTAATTATCGATTAGCCATAAAACGAGGAAAAGAACTTTTAGAAAAAAGGCCAATTTCAGAAAACTTAATTAAAGAACTTCATAAAATACTTTTGAACTCTTCTAGGGGGAAAAATAAGAATCCAGGAGAATTTAGGAAGAACCAGGTTTTTATTGGTCCTTATGGCGCTACTATTGAGCAAGCGACCTTTATTCCGGCTGAGCCTCAATATATAATTGGTTTGTTTTCTAATTTAGAAAAATATTTAAATGATAAGGAGGGAATAGATCCTTTGGTGCAAATTGCTATCGCTCATTATCAGTTTGAATCAATTCACCCTTTCATAGATGGTAATGGCCGTGTTGGGCGTTTGCTTGTGCCTTTGTTTTTGTATGAAAACAAGGTAACTTCTCATCCTAATATATATATCAGCGAGTTTTTAGAAGAGCATCGGGATGTTTATTATGAATTATTGAAGAATATTAGTGAAAAAGAAGATTGGATCCCTTGGATAAATTTTTTCCTTGATGCTGTTTATGAACAGACCAGCAAGACTTTTGAACGAGTTGAAAAGATTGAAAAATTATATCGTTCTTTAAAGGAAAATATGCCTAAAGTTGGTTCTATTTATGCCCATTCTTTACTGGATGCTATTTTTGTTAAACCAACTTTTATGGTTAAGACCATTAAGGAAATATCCAATATTTCCAATACCCAAACACTTTATTCGGTAATTGAAAAATTTGTTGATTTAAAAATAATTAAAGATATAACACCAGGAAGTGCTAGAAATAAAATATATGCTTTTACAGCGCTAAGGAATATTATTAGGTAGTTATTTTGTTTATATGGAAAAGACACTGTCTAAAATTATTGAAATATTAAAAAAACTTGAAATAAGGCCTGTGGTCTATGGGTCTTTGGGTTGTTCATGCTATTTGGGTGATTTTAAAGAGTTTGCTGATATTGATTTATTAATCGATGATCAGTTTATTGATGGTGACTGGGAAGACTTTAAATTGTTTCTTTCTCAGTATGGTTTTATTTTGATTAATGAAAGAGAGCATGAATTTTTATTTAATAATATTAGTGTTGGCTTTGCTAAAAAAAGTATACTTATAAGAGATTGTATAATTAAAGACTATGCTGATTTTGTAAAATATAAAGAATTTGATGCAGACACTTTGCTACCTGAACATTTTTTAGTAGCCTATAGATTTAGTGTAAAGGATGGTTATAGGCTAATGAAAAGACACAAAAAAGACCAAAAAGTTATTGATAAATTGTTTGGGTATATAGAGTTAAATAATATTTTTTATGTTTAGTAAATTTAAAAAACTATCTTTTAAAAAAGTGGTTGAAGGTTTGGGGATATTTTTTATATTTATCGCTGTATCAATAATTATTAGAGATGAAATAATCTATGATTTTAATTTAGATCAGCCGAATAATTCCGAGTATAATTATAGTACAGCTATAACCGACAATATTGAGAATGAAAAAACTGATTGTATTGTTGCTGGTATAGAATTACACGGTAATGTCGTAACCTATATTTCACCGGAAAATATTGATGAAGACGGTAATCTTTTAAGCGATGAGACCTCGTCTGATTATGTTGTGTCTAGGATAATTGAGGCTGAGGCTAATGATAAGATTAAGGCTATTGTTTTTGAGGTTGATTCATTT
>CAYMMH010000090.1:0-2187 GCA_964391525.1 uncultured Gammaproteobacteria bacterium
CATCTCTATTTGTCTAAAAATAAAAGTAACAATTCCCCAAGAAGCTAAAATAATAGCTAAACCGATAACTCCATTTTTTAACATTTTTTTGGCTTCATCAATTTTCTCCTCTTCGCCATTAGAAGTCATCCATTTAAAACCAGCAAAGATAACTATACAAACGGCAATAATGGCTAATAAACTAAGCGATATGTTTATTATTCTTACCACCATGGTTCGTGGATCTTTGGCTTTTAAAACAATGTCATTATTAACTATTTCCGTGCCAAGAATATCAGTATTGGAAGCATGAGCACTTAAGCCCCAAAAAGTAAAAAACATTATTATTGTTAACAAAAACAAGGGAAATATTTTTTTATTTTTTAACATAAGAAATTATAAAATTATTTTTTATAAAATTGCTAATTTATCAATTTTGTATTATTATTATACCATAGAAAAAAAAATAATTAAACCTTTTATGACTATTGAACGATTAATACAAAGGGCTATTGAAAATATACCAGAAGTTGATACTGAAGTCATAATGAAAGCTTATAAGTTTGCCAAAAGGGCTCATGAGAATCAAACCAGAAAGAGTGGTGAAGCATATATTGAACATTCCATTTTTACCGCTTTTGAATTAGTTCAAATAAAGGCTGATTTAAATACGGTAGTGGCTGGATTATTACATGATGTTCCCGAAGATACCCAATATACCATCGAAGATATAAGAAAAGAATTTGGTGATGATGTTGCTAGTTTAGTTAATGGAATTACTAAGTTAGGAAAAATAAAATATCGAGGGATAGAAAGATATAGAGAAAATTTAAAAAAAATGTTTCTAGCTATAACTGATGATATTAGGATAGTATACATAAAATTTTGTGATCGTTTACATAATTTAAAAACCTTAGATGCTTTACCAAAAAATAAACAAGAAAGAATTGCCCGAGAAACACTGGAAATATATACTCCCATTGCTGGATTATTAGGTATTTGGCGATTGAAGTGGCAAATGGAAGATATTTGTTTCAAACATCTTTATCCTAAAGAATATCAAGAGTTGGAATACGAATATGAGATAGAAAAAAGATCTGAACGAAATCAATTTTTTCAAAAAACTAAAAATATATTAGAAAAAGAATTAAAAAAAACAAAAATTGATTATGAAATCACTGCTCGTTTTAAACATTTATACAGTATTTGGCAAAAAATGCAAAGAAAGGATAGAAAATTTGACGAAATTTATGATGTGTTTGCTCTAAGAGTTGTTGTAAAAAATATAGAAAATTGTTATAAGGTTTTGGGAATAATACATACTATATGGAAACCATTATTAAATCGTTTTAAAGATTATATAGCCGTTCCTAAACCAAATGGCTATCGCAGTTTACACACTACTGTTATCGGTATTGATAATAAAGCTACTGAATTTCAAATAAAAACTAGAGAAATGTATGAAGAATCTCTTTTTGGTTCTCAATCTCACTGGAATTATAAAAGTGATCGTTCCTCAACTAAAAAACCAGGATGGGTTAATGAAATGTTAGAAATTCAAAAAGAAAATAAAAATACTGAGGATTTTGTTAAAGAAATAAAATTTAATATTTTTCAAGATAGAATTTTTGTTTTCTCTCCAAAAGGAGATGTCATTGAATTACCAATTAAATCCACTCCGATTGATTTTGCTTATGCCATTCATACTGATATTGGAAATAGGGTCACCCAAGCCATAGTTAATGAAAAAATAGTAACCCTAAATCACGAACTAAAAAATGGAGATTTAGTGGAAATAATCATTGATAAATCTCGTAAAAGTCCAAATAATGAATGGCTATCTTTTGTAAAAACTAAAAAGGCCAAAGAACGTATTAAACAATATTCTAAAAATAAAACTCTTGATAAATTTAAAAAAATATTCTATAAAGATGTGTCATAAAAAAAGAAGAACCAATGAAGATTCTTCTTTTTTATTATAAAAAACTATTATCTATTTTCGTTTAATTTTCCAGTTTTTCGTAAATGTTCAAATTTTTTTCCTAATTCAAGTTTAGCCAAAGCTGATCTTTTCTTTTGAGTTTTAGTTTTTGGTTTAGAATAAGTACGATTTTTTTTAAAAGATTCTAATCTTTTATTATTCTTTAAACTATTTTTAAAACGTCTTAAAAAAGATTCAAAGCTCTCTCCCTTTTTCTTCTTTAAATC
>CAYMMH010000091.1:0-2187 GCA_964391525.1 uncultured Gammaproteobacteria bacterium
TAAAAAATATAAATATTTATTTATATTATACAGAAAATGGAAAAATTATTTGCTTATTAATTGACCACAAGCTCCAATAACATCTTGATTAAAACGATATCTTTCCACTACTTCAATTTGATTTTTTCTTAATATTTTCTTAAATTTATTAATAACTTCAGTATCAGGAGCTTCCCATTTACCAGTTTTATTGTGTTTTATTAAATTAACGGCGTATAAATGCTTTTTCATAAGAAAAGCTAATTTCTCAGCATCTTTTACTGAATCATTAATTCCTTTAATCATCATATATTCAAACATTACCTTACGATTGGTTTGTTCTATATAATAATCAATGGCTTCAAATAATTTAATTAATGAATATTTTTTTGTTCCCGGCATCATAATTGATCTTGTTTTATCATCAGTAAAATGTAAAGAAATGGCTAAATTTGCTTTATTATTTTCATTAGCCATTTTTCTTATTCCGGGAATTATACCAATAGTAGAAATTGAAATACGACGATAAGAAATATCAAAATATTCAGGATTATTAAGATAAGAAATGGCTAAAAAAACATTATCATAATTTAAAAATGGTTCTCCGCTACCCATAAACACTATGTTACTTAAACGACCTAATTTTTTTTCTTTTAAATATCTGGCCCATAATAATGCTTGGAGTAATATTTCATCAATCGTTAAATTTCTTTTAAAAAATGTACCGGAAGAACAGAACTTACAAGCCAAAGGACAACCAACCTGTGATGATATACAAGCAGTATTACGTCCATCTCGATGAACCATTAAGGCTGTTTCTATTAATGACCCATCTTCCAGCTTTACAACTGCTTTACCAGATTTTTTATCCTTAGATATATATAATTCATGATCTATATTTAAAGAAAAACTAGAATTAAGTTCCCTTCTTAAATCTAAAGAAAAAACTGATGCCTTGTTCCAATCATCAATTAACTCTTTAAATATTAATTTTTGGGCCTGAATTAATCTAAATTTGGGTTGATTTAAAAATAATTTATCTAATTTTGTTAAATTCATAATATTTTATTGTTTTTTATCTGTTTATACCTTATCATTTAAAAAATAATAATTCAACTAGTAATAAAGCAAAAAATAATCCCTCCATGTCTTGGTATTGACAACTTTAAACAAATAGTGTATAATTGGAAGTTGACCAATTTTTTAAGGTCAATTTTTTAATAGTAAAAACAAACAAAAAAAATGAAAGAAAAAAAGATAATTTTGGCTATAGGACAAATATTCTTGGTAGGGATATTCTCTTTTCAAAGTATTCAGAGCTTCAATGGTCTATCCTTGTTCAATAATATTAATACTAGTTCTATAAAATCAGATTCAATTAAAATCAGTTCATATAATTCTGAATCAGAAAACAAAAATTTAGATTATACGACAAATAATGACAGCGAATACTTTGATGCTGTAGCTAGTTGGTACGGAGCCGCTTTTGATGGAAGAAAGATGGCTAATGGAGAAGTTTTTAATATGTACAATGAAAAATTAGTAGCTCATAAAAAACTTCCCTTTGGGACTAAACTGGAAATAGTTAATCCTGACAATAATTCTGTTTTATACGCCACCGTAACTGATCGCGGACCGTATATAACTGGTCGTGATTTTGATTTATCTTACGCCGGAGCTCAAAAATTAGGTATGTTAGAAAACGGAGTAAAAAAATTAAAAGTTAGAATTATAGAATAATTTAAAAAAAGAAAACAAAAAAACAGTCATAAAAGACTGTTTTTTTGTTTTTTCGAACGATATCAATTAAGTAATTAATTTCTATCTCCAAAACGGCCATTACCCCCTCTATTAAAACTACCTCTATTGCTTCCGAAATTGTTTCGAGGACGATCCTCTTGAGGACGAGCCTCGCTAACAATAATATTTCTTCCGCCCATATCAGAACCATTAAACATTTCAACGGCTTTTTGAGCTTCTTCGTCTGAAGACATCTCAACAAACCCGAAACCCTTAGAACGTCCAGTCATTTTATCCATAATGATAATAGAGCTTTCAACTGTACCAGCTTGAGAAAATAAATCTTTCAATTCATCTTCCTTAGCTGTAAAAGGTAAACTGCCTACGAATAATTTTTTCATAACTATATTCTTAAACAAATTAAATTAACAAGCCGACCTTTTAAATCTAAATTATTACGAATATTAA
>CAYMMH010000092.1:0-2185 GCA_964391525.1 uncultured Gammaproteobacteria bacterium
ATATTTACCGAAAAGAAAAGAATATAAAAATGAAAAATTTAAGTTTAGCTTTATTTTCTTCTATGTTAGTAATAATTATCCATGGTTTAGTAGATGTTCCATATTTTAAAAATGATTTATCAATTCTTTTTTGGATAATAATTTCACTATTAGCAATAATAATGATTTCTAAAAAACATAATTTTTATGATAAAAATAAATTTGACTAAATTAATAGCTGATAATAGTAATTATTCCCGTCGTCAAGCTGAAAAATTAATAAGAGATGGAAGAGTAAAAATTGATAATCACCTAGCTAAACTAGGAGAAAAAGTTGATTTAGCAACAGAAGTATTAATAGATGATAAAAAAATAAAAAAAATTAATGAAAAGATTTATATAAAATTAAATAAACCCTGCGGTTATGTATGCACAAATAGAGTTTTTAAAAATGAAAAAAATATTTTTTCCTTAATTAAAGATCGAACCACTCAAAAATTGTTTTCTTTGGGTCGTTTGGACAAAAATAGTTGTGGTTTAATTATTTTAACTAATGATGGTGATTTAACTTATCAATTAACTCATCCTAAATTTGAACATAAAAAAATATATATAGTAAAATTAAAAAATGATATTTGTTTAAAAAACAATTCTTTTCTAAATAAATTGACAAATGAATTTAAAAAAGGTATAGATATCAACGAAAAAACCCTTGCCAAGATAAAAGAAATAAAACAAATAAGAGAAAATGAATTTGAAATAATACTAACTGAAGGTAAAAAAAGACAAATACGAGAAATGTTTAAATACTTTGGATTAGAAGTAGAATTTTTGAAAAGAATAAATTTTGCTGGAATAAATTTAGGAAATTTAAAAGAAGGCCAATGGATTGATCTAAATAAAAAAGAAATGGCAGAATTAAGGAGAGGTGGCCGAGTGGTTTAAGGCGACGGTCTCGAACACCGTTTAGGCGAAAGCCTTCTAGGGTTCAAATCCCTATCTCTCCGCACATAAAATAACAACACTTTAAATGATATTGAAAGCAAGAACCGGTAGAGTTCACGTTAATAAGGAGTCTTAGAAAAAGGACCATAAGTAATTAGGTTGACAGTTGACAGTTAACTGTCAACTGTATATACTAATATATATGAATACAAATTCTTCAAAAATAATTAAATACATAAAAGACAAAAAACATGTTTCGGCCAATGAATTAGTTAATTATCTTGATATTAGTAGACAAGCCCTTTTTAAACATCATTTAGCAAAACTAATTAATGATCATGTCTTGGTAAAAAATGGGCGACCACCAAAAGTATATTACTCTATTGCTACTCCTATAAAATCTGACATTAATAAAAATAATTTTAATATAAATAATGAAGTAAAAAATTTAATCACTAAAAATTTTTTAATAATTACTCCGGCAGGAGAAAGAAAAGAGGGTTTAGATGGTTTTGTATATTGGTGCCAAAAAAATAATTTGTTATTTGAAAAAACTGCCGAGGAATATTTAAAGACATTTAAAAAATATGAAAGATATAAAAAAAACGGGTTTATTGATAGCGAAGAAAAATTAAAAAAAACTTTTAAAGATGTTTTTCTTAATAAATTATTTTATATAGATTTTTATAGTGTTGAGAGATTTGGAAAAACGAAATTAGGTCAACTTCTTCTTTATGCCAAACAAAGCCAAAATAAAAAATTAATGCAAGAGATCGTTGAAATAGTAAAACCGAACATTGATAAAATTATTAAAAAATTTAAAATTGACAGAGTTGGTTTTATACCACCAACTGTAAAGAGAGAGACTCAATTAATGAAAGTTTTAGAAAAAGAGTTTAATCTAAATTATAGAAAAATAGAGATTATTAAAATTAAAACTACCGTGGTCGTACCACAAAAAACCTTAAATAAATTGGAGGACAGAATTGAAAACGCTAGAAATACAATCGTTGTGTCCGATAGTTCTTCTTTTAATAATTTATTATTGATTGATGATGCAGTTGGATCCGGAGCAACTTTAAATGAAACAGCTAAAAAAATCAGAGAAAAGAAAATATGCGAAGGAAAAATTATCGGTTTGGCCATAACGGGTAGTTTTAAGGGTTTTGATGTTATTAGTGAAGTTTAATTAATAATATATTTATATGTCAAAACTTTGGTTCAAAGCAAAAAAATATGGATTCGGATGGTGTCCATCCAC
>CAYMMH010000093.1:0-2158 GCA_964391525.1 uncultured Gammaproteobacteria bacterium
TATATATATATTTATACTAGAAACTTACTAATATATAGATATGGTATCATTTTTTTTAAATAATAAATTTTAATAAGTGGACTTATTAAATTTTGAAAAATTACTTCTTTTTTAATACTATAATTTCTCGCCAAACTTTTTGTTCAGATCGGCCATAAACTCCGATTGATTCCATTTTTAATTTACTAATCTCTGGTTCTACTTTCCAAGTTTTTTTAATAGTTCTAAAATGGGGCCAAATCATAACTATTCGTCCATCATGTTTTAATAATCTTTCAAAAACAAGCAATACCTCTGAATAAAATCTATTCAAATCAACTACTATCTTAGAAAAATCTTGAAAACCTCTGGCTGGACCTAAATATGGCTCACAAACTATATAATTTATACTATTTTCTTTTAAACTATTTTCTATCTTTAAAACATCTGATTGAAAAATAGTCATATTAAAATCATCAATATTTTTTTTCTTTAAATCAACAATCCATTCCATATTTTTTTGGCTATCATTAACAGCTTTCTCTGATAAATCCGATCCGATAATATTTTTAAATCCTATAAGATAAGCCTCCATTAATACTGTTCCTGAACCACAAAAAGGATCTAAAAAAAGTTTATCATAAAATTTTTTATCATTTGACCGAGCTAAATTTATCATTATTTGAGCTAATTTTGGTGGTATCATGCCAGAAAAATCATCTCGATTAGGACGACCGAAATCTCTCTTTGATAATTCTTTAAATGGTTGGACAGCTAAGGTTTGTCCTATTAAAATTTTGTTTTTTGTACTTATAAAACAAATTTCTGTTCCTCCAGAAACTAATTTATTTTGTTCTACAACTACACTAGATAAAATAGATTCCCTAGAAGTAACCATGCGACTAGAAATATTTAAATTTTTCAATTCTTTTTTAACGGCTAATCCTAGTTTAAAAAAATCTCCTGGAATTTTTTTATTATAAAAAGAAAAACCAAAATTATATTTTCCGGCTATATAATTTTCTTTAGCTAAAGAAATTATAATTTTTTTAACACTATCAGCTAAAGCATGACGATTGGCCAAGCTTACTTCCTTTATAATTTCTCCTATCTTTATTGTTCCTCCCAAACTGGCTATTAAATTTTTAGGAATAATTTCATCTTCTAAATCGCTTACCGCTATACTATCATATTTTTGCCAAGAATTATCAGGAAAAAGAGATTGTAATTCAGCCATTGATAAAGATTCATTGGTTCCTAAAGAAAAAAAATATTTTTTCATATTTTTACCTATTTAACAATTATTTCTTATATTTTTATTATATCACATATCCTTATGAAATCAATTAATAAGGGGCTTGATTTTTTTAAAAATACTTATTATAATACAGACAAACTTAAAACAACCTTTCCCACGTTTCTTTTTTAAAGAAACAATCCTATCTAAGAATAGGATTAAAGGTATTCTCTGAAAAACCCATTTTCTGTGAATACTTTTGGGTTTTTTTGTTTAATTTAATAATAAATGTCATTTAAAATTTAATTAGAATTTTAATTAAATTTAAATGACAAATGATAACATTTCTATGTCAAAAACAAAACCATCCGGTTTAATCCATTATGAAATGCTTTTCATCATTCCTAATAAATTTACTGATGATGAAGCCAAAAACATTTTTAAAAAAATCGGACAATTATTAACAACCAATAATGGAATCATTAGTTCAGAAAGCTATTGGGGAAAGAAAAAATTTGCTTATCCAATCAAAAATGAATACTACGGATATTATTGTTTATATGAATTCGATTTAGAAAGGAGTCTAGTAGCCGAAATTAACAATAAATTAAGATTGGATCATAATATATTGAGATTTTTAATAGTTAAAAAAGAATTAAAAGATGAAAAACAATTAAAAAAAGAAGAAGAAATAAAAGCAAAAATAGAAAACAAGAAAAATAAAGTTAAAGAACAAGAAATAAAAGAAGCTAAGGTTAAAAAAACAAGTAAAAAGAGCACTAAAAAAGAAGATGATAGTAAAATTGATTTAAAAAATCTTGATACAAAATTAGACGATATTTTAAATATTGATAATCTTTTATAATTAAATTAAATTTATGTACTCTTTAAACAAAGCCATGATAATTGGCAATTTAACCCGAGATCCAGAAGTTAGAAATA
>CAYMMH010000094.1:0-2108 GCA_964391525.1 uncultured Gammaproteobacteria bacterium
GGAGATAAGGTTGTAGCTTCAGTTAATTTATTCATAGATAAAGTTCCAGTAGAAGATGGACAAAACCCAGAGGTCACTATTATGATAGGAAAAAATTATTTTGTTGAAGGTTTTGATAAAAATTTAGTTGATTTAAAGAAGGGAGATAAAAAAGAATTTAATATAGTTTATCCTGAAAATCATTGGCAAAAAAATTTGGCCGGTAAATCAGTTGATTTTAAGGTAGAAATAAAAGAAATATATGATCGTGTTCTACCAGAATTAAATGATAATTTAGCTAAAGATTTTCGTTTTAATAATTTGGAAGAATTGAAAAATAATTTAAAACAAACCATTGAGATTCAAAAGAAAAAAGAAGTTGATCAAAAAATGGAGATTAAAATATTCGATAAGATTTTAGAGAAATCAAAATTTGGTGAAATTGCTGAAGATTTAATTAAGAATGAATCTCAATTAATGCTTAGAGAAATGGAACAAGGAGTTGTTTCTCAAGGTGGTAAATTAGAAGATTATTTAAAAAGTATTGGTAAAACTGAAGATCAACTAATGTTGGATTTTATGCCTAATGCTATTAAAAGAGTTAAGAGTGCTTTAATTTTGAAAGAAATAGCTAAAATAGAAAAAATAGAAGTTAATCCTGAAGAAATAGAAAAAGAATTAGAAACCTTAAAAAATCATTATAAAGATAATACTGAAATTATAAAAAATATTTCTAGTCCGGCTTATCGTTCTTATTTAGAAAATTTTATTTTAAATCAAAAAATAATTAATAATCTAAAAAAATGGAATCTATCTTAGAATCTTTTGAAGATGTACCAATAGGAATAATTATTTTTGTAATTGCGGCCTTAGTGGTTTATTTTTTATTTTTTAGAGATAGAAAAAATAAATTTAAATCCACTAAAGATGGTTATGATGTTTATGGTTATGATAGTTATGGTTATGATAGAAATGGTTATGACAAAGAAGGTTTTAATAAAGATGGTTTTTCTCGTCGCTCTTACATGAAAAAAGATTATGTTGCCGGTTTTGATCCTGAAAGTTATGATGTTTTTGGTTATAATCGTTTTGGTTATAATGACCAAGGATATAATAAACAAGGATTAGATAGAGAAGGATATAATAAAGATGGTTATGATCGAGAGGGATATAATCGAGCTGGTTATAATAACGAAGGATATAATCGAGCCGGTTATGATAGAGATGGTTATGATAGAGATGGTTATGATGTTAATGGTAAAAGTATGTCTGAAATTTAATTTATTTTTATGAAAATATTAGCCTTAAACAAAAGAGCTACTTTTGATTATCAAATTTTGGAAACTTTTGAAGCCGGTTTGGTTCTATTTGGTTATGAAGTTAAATCTTTAAGAAATGGACAAGCCAATTTAAAGGGATCTTATATCTCTTTTGGTTTAGATTCAAAAAAAACAAATGAAGCTTGGTTAGTAAATTCTTATATTCCACTATATAAACCGGCTGGAAAAAGAGATGAGTATAATCCAGAACGACCTAGAAAAATTTTATTAAAAAAGAAAGAATTAAACCATTTAATTGGGAAAAGTAAAGAAAAAGGCTTGACAGTTATTCCGATTAAGTTATATACTAAGAGCAGTTTTATTAAATTAGAAATAGCCATTGTTAAAGGTAAAAAGGCTTTTGACAAGAGGGAAGATTTAAAGAAAAAGGAAGTGGAAAAACACATCCGAACTTTAACAAAACAAAGAATTAAAACATCAAGGGGATGACTTTGGCTTCGATAGCAAGATATTTTTTTAAATATTCAAAGCATGTTGGATAACATGACAAAATATCCAAAACATAAGTGTAAAAAACACTATAGCTAAGGCGGCTTTCTCATGGAAAGTTCCGTCTTTTGCTCCTGTTGTTGCTTAATTTAAAGCGATGACCATCGGTCCGGTGACTCCTTATATCCGATAGCCGGTGTTATTTATAAGGATAGATTTTAGAATTTTTCCATGTTTTAAAATTGAACGATTAGTGGAATCGTTATTATTTTGTTTCGCTTAATTTTAAAAATAATAATTAAATTTCAATTAAGCTATTTTTGTAAAAGTATTTAAAAAAACTTGTTAGACACGGGTTCA
>CAYMMH010000095.1:0-2097 GCA_964391525.1 uncultured Gammaproteobacteria bacterium
TCGAGCTTACGGTTTTTCGGTTCGTTGCCTTAAAACTGATTAAATAACATAAACCTTGCTCGCTGATAAGCGAGCAACTTGGCTCTGCCAAGTTATTCGTTTTTTCTTGGTTTTACCAAGAAAAAAAACTTTAAAACTTTTTATGTATAAATATATTTTTTTGCCGATATATAAAAAGAGTTATGATTTGCTTTTGGAAATATTCATGATTACGAAACATTTTTCTAGAGAATATAAATATAGTTTGGGGGATAGTTTAAAAAAAGAAGTAATAAATTTGATAGTTAATATTTTTAAAATAAATAATGATCGAAAAAAATCTTGGGAAGTATTTTTTGTAGCTCAAGAAAATATTGAAAAAATTAGATTATACTTTCGCTTACTTAAAGATTTAAAACAGATTAATTTAAAAAGATTTGTTTCAATTAATGAAATGATAGAATCAGTTTCTAAACAATTAGCTTATTGGCAAAAATCTTCGGGTCAGAATTGTTTAACGTCAAGACTTAGACAAGAGAACCCTTAATCAGTTTAATAATCCACTGATATTTTTCAGTGATAGGCCTTGGCCATTGATTTAATTTTTTTAAATATCAAATTAAATCAAAAGTAAAGTGATTATTTTTACCGGCTGGTTATCGTAATTATACTGATGGGGCCTTCAATAATCGTCGCAACAACGCTTATTTCTGGTTGTCTAGTCCTTCTGGTACTAATGCTCATAATCGTCGACTGAACTATAATTTACCTGAGGTTAATTCTAACACCAATTATCGAGCTTACGGTTTTTCGGTTCGTTGCCTCAAAACTGATTTTTTAAAAAAGAGCTTAGTCTCTTTTTTAAATATTTATATATGCCTGATAAATTATTAATTGATTTATTTTCTGCTTATTATTCAGCTAGAAAAAACAAAAGAAACTCTAGAGATGCTTTGGAATTTGAAATTAATTATGAGCATAATTTATTTAAATTATACCAAGATTTAAAAAATGGTTCTTATTATCCCGATAAAAGCATAGCCTTTATTGTTTCTTACCCAGTAAAAAGAGAAATAATTGCTTCTTCTTTTCGTGATAGAGTTATACATCATTTAATATTTAATTATATAAATCCTATTTTTGATCCTTCTTTTATTAATGATAGTTATAGTTGTCGACGTGGTCGAGGTACTAGTTATGGAATTAAACGTTTACAACATTTTATTAGATCTTGTTCTGATAATTATAATCAAGATTGTTATATTTTAAAACTAGATTTGTCGGGGTATTTTATGAGTGTTAATCGCAAAATTCTTTATGAAAAGATAGAAAAAAAATTATTTAAAGAAAAAAACAATATTAATTTCGACATAAATTTAGTTTTAGATTTAATTAAAAAAATAATTTTTAAAGATTATACTTCTAATTGTATTATTTATAATGATTTTAAAGATTGGCAAGGATTACCTAAAAATAAAAGTTTATTTTTTGTTGATTCTAGCTTAGGTTTACCAATTGGTAATTTAACTTCTCAATTATTTAGTAATATTTATCTTAATGAATTTGATCATTTTATTAAAAGAACACTAAAATTTAATTATTATGGTCGTTATGTAGATGATTTTGTAATAGTTGATAATAATAAAGAAAAACTTAAAAAATCTATACCCATAATTAAGGAGTATTTAATCAAACATTTAGAACTCAAACTTCATCCTAAAAAAATATATCTACAATCTTTTAATAAAGGAGTTGATTTCCTAGGAGTGGTTATAAAGCCATATATTTGTTTATGTCGTAATAGAATAAAATATAATATCTATAAAACAATCGAGCAAATTAATAAAAGTTTAGAAACTCAACATATTTCGGAAATAAAATTTAAAAAAATTATTTCTCAAATTAATTCCTATCTGGGGTTTTTAAATCAAGTTAAAGGTTGTAATCTAAAAAAGAATATTTTTGAAAAAAAACTAAGACTTTCTTTCTTGAGTTTTTTTTATTATAATAGAAACTACGGAAAGGTATTTGTAGATTTTTGTTTTAATAAAAAATATAATTTATTTTTATATGAAATCAATAAATAATTTAGCGCATATTGATAAAGAACTATATAAA
>CAYMMH010000096.1:0-2029 GCA_964391525.1 uncultured Gammaproteobacteria bacterium
AAGCTATTTACTGTAACTTTTTTTCATTTTTTACGTATATTATAGTGTCAGGATTAAGACATATTAAATTAATAAAGATGACTGAAAAAGAAATATTTATACAATTAAAATCTCTTAAATCCATAACTCTATCAAAGGAAATGAAGGATAATAATAGGGAAGTTTTATTATCTCAAATTTCTAATACTTTTGTTAAAACTGAGAATCCAGTTAAAAGTTTTTCTAATATTAAAAATGTGTTTTCATTTATATATAAACCAGCTCTTACCGTAGCTGGAATTTTTGTTTTTCTAGTCGGGTTTTTATTCTTGAGTAGTGGTTTATTCTCAAAAACTAAACCGAATAATTCTTTTTATGTAGCCAGAATTCTTAGTGAGAAGGCTAGATTAAATACAACTTTTAATGAAGATGAACGAGATGCTTTATCATTACAATTTGCCAGTAATCATGCTCAAGATATCGCTACTGTTTTAATGGATCCGGAATTTAATACCGAAGAGAATAAAAAGGCGGTAGAAAAATTAAATGCTAGTTTTGAAAATGAAATGAATAAAGTTCAAAGTAAGATAAATAAAAATATTGAAAGTACTTCAGAAGACGTAGTAATTAGTTCTTCTGATTTGATTGAAGAAAATGGAACTGAAATATATATAAATGATAATAACGAAGAAAATATTTCCAATAATGAAGTTGTTCCTGAAGTAAGTTCTAGTTCAGATTTAAATGTTGATGCTTTAGAAGAAGAAATAAATGATAGTTATAAAAATTTGGATAATATTGAGAATGGACAAAAAATGTTAGATGAAATAAGAACATTATTTAATGAAGGTAAATATAGTGAAGTTATAGAAAAATTAAATGATTTAAAAAAGATAGTTGATAATAAATAGTGGAAGTTGAAAGGTTTCATTTTTGATGAAGTCTCTCAATCTCCATTATAGGAGGTTCGCTGTGACCAGCAAGGTCGGTCCCGAGAGGGAGGCGCGGTGTTTAAACAAAATTTGTTCTTAAAAATTGAAAGTTTAAAATTATAAGGAAAGCTTTAATGAATCTGTCTTGTAAAAGATAGGATCATAAATTTTTCACAATAAATCGGTTAAGCTTTTCTCCGTACACTTATTTTCATAAGTGTCGGAGTTGTGAAAAATTATCCCATGCTAATTTTTCCCTATACTTCACTTACAACAATAGGTGTGCGGGGGAGCGGGATCCTGATTGATTTATTAAGAAGAATTAATAGCCAACCTCAATAATTTAAAACTTGATATTTTTGTTAAAAGAACACTAATTTTCTTGTCTTTAAATATTTATATTTATATATAAAATTTGAAGATTATCTTGAAAAATATTTATGACTAAATTACGCAAATTTTTTGCATCTTCAGTCATGATAATGACCGTTGTAGTTATGAGTGGTTTTGTTGCTCCAACTACAAAGGCTGCTGCTTCTGCCGGCGATTTAATTAAAAAAGACGGTTTATCAGCAGTATATTATCTTGGTGATGATGGAAAAAGATACGTTTTCCCGAACGAAGCTACTTACAAATCTTGGTATAGTGATTTCTCAGGTGTAGTTACAATCTCATCTGATGAATTATCAAGCTATCCTTTAGGTGGTAACGTAGTTGTTCGTCCTGGAACATTCTTGGTAAAAATCACAACCGATCCTAAAGTATATGCTGTTGAAGCTAATGGTACTTTAAGATGGGTACAAACCGAAGCTGATGCTATCGCTTTGTACGGAACAAATTGGGCTAAAAGAGTTATTGATGTAGCTGATTCTTTCTTTATCAACTATACTATCGGAAGTCCTTTGGCTTCTAATGAAGTTCCATTCGGAGTTTTAGTACAAAAATCTGGAGA
This sequence comes from uncultured Gammaproteobacteria bacterium, assembly GCA_964391525.1. Lineage (GTDB taxonomy): Bacteria > Patescibacteriota > Patescibacteriia > Patescibacteriales > UBA12465. Next base: position 1,864 of record CAYMMH010000096.1, read on the forward strand.
GAGCAATATCTACTACTATAATGGTTCTGAATATCGTTTAGTAGAAGATGAAGTAGCTTTCTTGGCTAATAGATTCCAATTTTCAAACGTTTTAACTTATAATAACTTTACCCCAAGTGGTTCTACACTTACCGGTGCTGAAGCTAATATAATTAAAACTTCACAA
>CAYMMH010000097.1:0-2022 GCA_964391525.1 uncultured Gammaproteobacteria bacterium
AATAGCTTTAGCAAGTACTACTATTGCCAGCGGAACATATGTTTATATGGTTACTATTCCAACTGCTCCGACTCCAGCTGATGGAACTTGTACTACAAATAATGCTTATACTTATACTGGTACAACTACAGGGGCTTCCTACACTATTACTTTTTGTTTAGGAGGACAAGTTGGAAATTTAGCTTCCGGAGTCAAAAAGGCTACTCCAGGCGGAATACAATAATAATTTGTACAATGTTTATAAAAAAAATGGTCATTAGTATGACCATTTTTTTGTTGAGTTGTGCGCCGTAAAGGATTTGAACCTTTGACCTTCTCCTTAAGAGGGAGCTGCTCTACCAGCTGAGCTAACAGCGCTTTAATTGTGGCTGAGGAGGGGCTCGGACCCTCGACCTTAGCGTTATGAGTGCTACGCTCTAACCAGCTGAGCTACCCAGCCTAAAACGAAAGTGTGCCCAGCAGGATTTGAACCCGCAACCTTCTGGTCCGAAGCCAGATGCTCTATCCAGTTGAGCTATAGGCACTTAATAAAAAATAATTAATATTGCTATTAATCATTTTTTATTATAATGGAAAAAGATGAATTTAGCAAATACTTTTTATAATATAAACTATTATTTTTTTAAGGCATCTTTTAATTTTTTTCCGGTTTTAAATTTAGTTATTTTTACTGCTGGAATTTTTATTCTTTCTTTAGGATTACGCGGATTAACTCCTCCTCGAGCATAACGACTTTTAGGTATAAAAGCTCCAAAGCCAGTAATTTTAACGGTTTTGCCTGTTTTCAATTCATCTATTATTAAATCAAATAATGTTTTGATTGTTTTTTCAATTTGTTTTTTAGTCAAATTAATTTCTTTTTTGGCATCAATTATCTCAGCCAATTTTTTTTGATTGATTATTTTTTTATCTGGCATATTCAATAACTCTTAATTCTCTTATAACATTAACTTTTATTTCTCCCGGATATTTTAATTCCTGCTCTATTTTTTTAGCTATTTCTCTAGCGGTTTCGTAAGCTTTTAAATCATCAATTTTATCTGGAGAAATAAATATTCTAACTTCACGTCCAGCTTGAATAGCATAACTTTTTTCTACTCCTTCAAATGAATTGGCTATTCTTTCCAATTCTTCTAATCTTTGAATATAGTTTTCATAAGAATCGTGTCTAGCTCCTGGTCGAGCTGAAGAAATGGCATCGGCAGTTTTTACTATTACTGATAATAATGTTTTTGGGTTATCATCATGATGAGTTTCAACTGGTGCAATTATTTCTTCTGGCATATTATATTTTTTTAATATATCACGGCCTATTTCAGTATGATTTCCTTGAACTTCATGATCAACAGCTTTTCCAATATCGTGCAGTAATCCAGCTTTTTTAGCTTGACTGGCATCAGCTCCTAGTTCTTGAGCTAACATTCCCGACAAGTGAGCTACTTCTATGGAATGTTCTAAAGCATTTTGTCCATAACTGGTACGATATTTTAATCGTCCTAAAATTTGAGTAAGTTTAGGATCAAAACCAGCTATACCAACATCATAAACTGCTTCATCACCGGCTTTTTTAATATCACTGGATAGTTCAACTTTAGCTTTAGTAACAGCATCTTCTATCTTAGTTGGATGGATTCTACCATCTTTTATTAAATATTCCAAAGCTCTTTTAGCTACATGACGTCTGATTAGTGAAAAACCAGAAATAGTTATAGCATTAGGAGTGTCATCAACAATAATTTCTACTCCAGTCATTTGTTCTATGGATTTTATATTTCGTCCTTCACGACCAATAATTCTTCCTTTCATTTCATCGCTTGGTAAATCAACTGTAGTAGTAGTTAATTCAGCTGTGTAATTGGGAGCTAATCTTTGGATAACAAAGGCTAACATGTCCATGGCTTTTTCTTTTATAGTTTCTTCGGCTTCATTTTTTAATTTGTTTATTCTAACTAACAAATCTTCACTATTTTTTTCTTCAATATTTTTCATTAATATTTCTCTAGCTTGTTCAGGGGTAAGGTT
>CAYMMH010000098.1:0-1984 GCA_964391525.1 uncultured Gammaproteobacteria bacterium
TCAAATTCATCTTTCTCAATTGTTTCTTTTTCTAATAATACCTCAACTAATTTTTCTAATTCATCTTTTTTAGAATTTAAAATATTATTGGCTCTTTTTTCACCTTCTTTAATAAAATTAGAAATTTCTTCATCTATTTGTTCGGCTACTTTTTCACTATAATCTCGCTGTTCATGAATTTCTCTTCCTAAAAAAATCATTTCTTCTTTTTCTCCGAAAGTTCTTGGTCCTAATTTTTCACTCATACCATAATCAGTTATTAAATGACGAGCTAAATCAGTAGCTCGACGTAAATCAGAAGTAGCCCCAGTAGTAACTTGACCAAAAATTTTTTTCTCAGTTAAATGTCCAGCCAATAAAACAGCAATTTCATCTAAAAAATAATCTTTAGTATATAATCTTTTATCGTTTTCTGGAATCTTTAAAGTATAACCACCGGCTTGACCCCGAGCAATAATTGAAATTTTATGAACCGGATCAGCATTTGGTAAAAAATTTGATACAATAGCATGACCTGCTTCATGATAAGCGGTAATCTTTTTTTCTTCTTCACTTATAATTCGACTTCTTCTTTCCGGCCCCATCATAACTTTCTCAATAGCTTCTAATAAGTCCAGCGATTCTATTACTTTTTTGTTCTGTCGGGCTGCTAAAATAGCTCCCTCATTTAAAACATTGGCCAAATCAGCTCCACTAAAACCAGGAGTTCTTTGAGCTATTAATCTCAATTTTACATCCTTAGCTAAAGGTTTTTTTCTGGCATGAACCTTTAAAATTTCTTCTCTATCTTTTAAATCAGGATTATCAATCACAACTTGTCGATCAAATCTTCCTGGACGAAGTAAGGCTGGATCTAGAACATCAGGACGATTAGTGGCGGCAATAACTATAATACTTAAATTAGGTTCAAAACCATCCATTTCTACTAATATCTGATTCAAAGTTTGTTCTCTTTCGTCATGTGAACCTCCTAATCCTGAACCTCTTTTTCTTCCAACAGCATCAATCTCATCTATGAATATAATACAAGGTGAATTCTTTTTAGCTTTTTGAAATAAAGATCTAACTCTTGAAGCTCCAACCCCAACAAACATTTCTACAAACTCCGAACCAGAGATACTATAAAAAGGAACATTGGCTTCACCGGCTACCGCCTTAGCTATTAATGTTTTTCCTATTCCCGGTCCACCTAAAAGTAAAACTCCTTTAGGAATTCTAGCTCCTAATTCATGAAATTTTTTTGGAAATTTCAAAAAATCTACTATTTCACTTAATTCTTGTTTAGCTTCTTTAGCTCCGGCTACATCTTTAAAAGTAACTTTATTTTTTTGATGTTGATTAAACTCTCGAGCTTGGGATTGTCCAAACATCATAGCTTTATTATTAGAACCAGTTATTCCTCTCATCATAAATATCAAAAGTAAAGCTATCAAAATAAAAGGAATTAAAAAGGGTAATAAAGAAAGTAAAGCCGCTTTTAAACTACTATCTTCTTTAATAGTTATTTTTATTTTATTTATTTTTTCTGAATTTATACCTAAATTACTTACTAAAGTAGAAAAAGATTCATTAGGTTCTTTTTTAACCATCTTTTTTTCTCCGGAATTTAAAGTTAAATTTATTTGATCGTTTATTACTTCAATATTGGATATTTGTTCATCATTTACTAAAGCAATAAAATCATTTAAACCTACTATTTCAGTTTTATTTGAATCTTGAGTAAAAATACTAAACAAAGCAGCAATTATCAAAAAAGCGAATAAAAATATAAGAGAATTTTTTAAAAAATACTTCATAATAAAACAAATTAAATATTACATTATTATTATATAATAATTTATATTTAAAAACAAATAAAAAAAATAAAGGGCGGAATTATCCGACCCTTTATTTTTTATTTACTTTTGCTTGTTTTTTTAGTTTTTACTATTTTTTCCTTGATTTCTTTTTTATCCTTTTTGTCAGTTTCTATTTTCTCTTTCTT
>CAYMMH010000099.1:0-1964 GCA_964391525.1 uncultured Gammaproteobacteria bacterium
GTGCGTAAAATAAAAAGACAAACTAAAAGACTTGTCTTTTTTTTGTTGCATTTATTTAGTTTGACTTTTGAGTTATAAAAACGTAAAATTAAGATATAAATTAAGGTAATATTTTTAGATGAATATATTTTTAGATCAAAAATTAGCCAATAATTATAAAAGTAATTCCCAAAAGATTAGAGTTTTAACTGAATTTTGGGTTGAAAGGGAAATTTTCTGTCCATCTTGCGGTTCAGTTATTATTAATTATGAAAATAATCGTCCAGTAGCTGATTTTTATTGTGATAAATGTCGGGAAGAATATGAATTAAAAAGTAAAAAAGATAATATTGGTTCCAAAATAGTTGATGGTGCTTATAAAACAATGATTAAGAGATTAGGAAGTAATAACAACCCGAATTTTTTCTTTTTAAATTATGATTTGGAGAAAATGGAGGTCTTAAATTTTTTTGTAATTCCAAAACATTTTTTTATTCCAGAAATAATCGAGAAAAGAAAACCGTTGTCAGATAGTGCTAGGCGAGCTGGTTGGATTGGTTGTAATATAGTAATAAAAGATATTCCGCAAACTGGAAAAATATTCTACGTTAAGAATCGAAAAATTGAACCCAAAGAAGTTATTTTAGATTCTTGGAATAAAACTCTATTTTTGAGAGAAGAAACAAAGACTGAAAGCAAGGGGTGGATTTTGGATATAATGAAATGTATTGATAAAATAGGGAAGCAGGAATTTAAGTTAGAAGAAGTTTATAGGTTTGAAAAAGAACTAGAAACTAAGCACCCAAATAATAAGCATATCAAAGACAAAATTCGTCAGCAATTGCAGTTTTTACGTGATAAGAATTATTTAAAATTTATCGGTAACGGTAAATATAAACTTAATTAATATTTAATTTTTAGAATATGAAAACAGAAATGGGTGAATATATAGTTGGTGCTTATTTAAAATTAATAGAAAAATGCGATTATATTGATTATAACGTAAGACCGATTGAAAGTGGTCGAGCCGGTCAAAGTGAATTAGATGTAATAGGAATAAAGCTGACAAAAAATGAAGAAAAAATATTTTTATGTGAAGTGTCTACGCATTTGGATGGTTTAGTGTATGGTTCTAACTATACTGAAACAATAAAAAAAATAAAGGAAAAATATGAAAGACAACAAGATTATAGAAAAAAATACATCCCAGGTCATTATAAGGAATGTTATATGTTTTGGTCTCCTGTGGTTTTGCCGAAATTAGAGGATATGATAAAAGCGGAAGAAGATAAAAAATTGAAAGGTTTGGAGTTTATAAAAAACAATGATTATTTTGAAAAAATTGAACAGTTAAGAAAAATAGCTGTTTCGAAAACTAAAGATTTTGGAAATCCATTTTTTAGGACTTTGCAGATTCTAGAGCATTTAAGAAAAAATAAAAACTAACACAAAACTATGCCCAACAACACCTACAACGATAATTTCTCAAAAAATTTTATCAAAGGTAAAATCGCTCAAATCATATTTGAACAGATGTTTCGAGATCAGGGAGAATATACCGTTATTCCTTTCGGTTACGAAAATCTTCTTCCCGAAATTTTTCCTCAGGCTAATAATTTTAAAGGTGCGCAAATGGCAATCGATAATATCAGACACGCTCCCGATTATACTTTGGTGTCTGCCAAAAAAGAAAAAGTATATTTGGTCGAGGTTAAATACAGAAGGGAATTGAATATTGAAGAAATCGGAAAAGTTGCCTTTAAACAAAGTCAGAGATGGACTCCGTCGTTTATTTTCGTGGCCACAAATAACGGTTTTTATTTTGATTCGTGTTCGGCGATATTAAAAAATAATAACATTGCAAAATTATCTAAAAATGTTATATCGGACGAATTGCAAATCAAATACCTAAAATTATTAAATGATTTTGAAAAATAAATAAAAAGACTAATAATTAATTTTAAATCTATGGATACTTCAAAACA
>CAYMMH010000100.1:0-1961 GCA_964391525.1 uncultured Gammaproteobacteria bacterium
AAATTGGTGTTTTAAGTTGTTTTCTACAAAATTTTGTAGGATATTGACTTTTATATTAAAAAATAATATAATATTAATAGTTTTTATACTAAAATATAATAATATGATACGAAAATTTTCTCTAAAAAATTTTTATTCTTTTAAAGATGAGGCTATTGTAAATTTTGAGGTTAATAAAAAAGCACCAGATTCTAATGCTTATATAAAAAAAGGACAAGATTCTAATTTAACAAAAATTTTAGTTGTTATTGGTTCTAATGCTTCGGGAAAAACAAATTTACTAAAAGCACTTCCTTTTTTAAAATCTTTTATAGTTGATTCTTTTTATTACAAAATTAAAGAAGATATACCTTTTAAGTCTTTTATTTTTGATAATGATAAAAATTTATCTGAATTTTCAGTTGAATTTGAAATGGAAAAAAATATTTATCAGTATTTATTAAATTTGAATTCTAATAAAGTTTTTAATGAAATTTTAAAAATAAAAAATGGTAGTCGTTTTGTAACATTATTTAAACGAGAATGGCATGAACAAAATAAAAAGTATAAACTTGATTTTAAAAAATATGATTTACCAAATAATTTTTCTAGTTTATTGCGAGAAAATGCTTCTGTCATTTCAACGGCTAATCAGATTAAACATGAATTGAGTTCTAAAATTGTAAATTATTGGCAAAATGTTCAAACTAATGATAAATTATCACCCTTTGAAGCTTCTGAATTTCTTTTTAAAAATGATTTAATAAAAAATAAAATTAATGAATTATTAGTAAAATTTGATTTAGGTTTATCTAAAATAGATGTATTTGAAAAAGAATTAAAAAATAAAGATAATAAAACGGAATTAATTTATTTTCCCGTAGGTGTTCATAAAAATTTAATTGATAAAAAAAATCCTTTTTATTTATCTTTTTTTAATGAGTCAAATGGAACTCAACATTTATTTTTAATTTTATATAAAATTTTGAAAGTTTTAGATACTGGTGGGATGGTTATTCTAGATGAACTTGATTCTGATTTACATCCCCTTATGATTCCAGAAATAATTAATTTATTTATATCACCAATATATAATCCTAAAAATGTTCAATTAATATTTAGTACTCATCAACTTCAAATTCTAAATTCTTTAGATAAATATCAAATTATGATATGTGAAAAAGATGAAAATGGTTATAGTGAAAATTGGCGATTGGATGAAATAGATGGAGTTCGAAGTGATGATAATTATTATGTTAAATATATATCAGGGGCTTATGGAGGTGTTCCTAATTTATAATTTTTTATGTCTAGATCACATCCTTGGAAATTAAAACCAAAAAAAGCTAAGTTTACTATTTTAGCTTTTGGAGAGGGTCAAACAGAGGAGGCCTTTTTAAGGTATTTAGGTTTTTTATATATTTCCAGAGAAGATGGAATATCTATAAAATATAATTATGTTGGAGGCAAAGATCCCGCCTATATGATAGACAAAATTATAAAATACGGAATTGATAGTTATGATAAAGTTTTTATACTTTTAGATAGTGATAAAGATATTTCTAATATCACACTACGAAAAGCTAAAAAATATAATATTCAAATTATTAAAAGTATTCCTTGTTGTGCTGAAGGGTTGTTTTTAAATATTTTAAAAAAAGATTTTAAATGTGGTGGCAAAAATTCAAAGCAATATGAAAGAGAATTTGAAGTTAATTATTCTAAAAAAATTAATAAAGTTGATTGCTTAACATATAGTAATATTTTCTCAAAAGAAAAAATAGATATGGCTTATTTCAAAATATCAACAGTCAAAGATTTATTAGAAATTTTTAAAAAAAATAATAAGTAATAAAAATATTAAAATATTTAACAAATAGATAAGTCCACAAATTTGTGGACTTATCTATTTGTTACTCAATAAAATAAGCTATTTACTGTAACTTTTTTTCATTTTTTACGTATATTATAGTGTCAGGATT
>CAYMMH010000101.1:0-1878 GCA_964391525.1 uncultured Gammaproteobacteria bacterium
TTCTTTTGGCATCTTATTGGAATATCGTATTCAGCTTTAAATAATATACTAAATATTTTACTATCTTTAAAATAATCCAGTATTGATACCACCAACAGAGAAAAGAAGAAGAAAATAATAAGAAAAATAAAATAATTAAGTTTGTCAGTTGAAAAAGAATAAAGTCCATCAATAAGTAATTTTAAAATATACGGACCGATCATTTTAATTGCTTCAATTATCACTATAAAAACAAACAAAAAAATAACCGTTCTAGTATAAGGCTTCATTAATTTAAAAAAATCGCGAACTACGCCATTTTTTATTGCTTTTTTAAAATTTTTATTCATAAACTCATTATAATCTAAAAAACTAAACTTATCCAGTAATTGGTTTGTTATGTAAAGGCAAAGTTAAATGTCATACCTTGCCAAATTATCTTATTCCTCAGTCAATAAAATTAAAAATAATAAAAAGACAAAATAAGTTTTTTTACTACTTCGTCTTTAGTTTAGTATGGAGAAAAAAAATAAAAACATTAATCTAAAATTTAAATTCTCTAATTATAAAATCTGTTCTGCCATATTCTCCGTCTGAATATTTCCATAATTCATTAGTTGGTACATTTCTAAAAAATTCTATTGATTTGTTTCCATTATAAATAACGTCTATCATATTATTTAAAACTCTATCGTATTCTGATTGCATAAAATCTACAGCCTCTTTTAATTTTAGTTTTTCATTATTTGAAAGTAAATTGTTATTATTTATAATATCATAATTATTATTTCTGTTATCTTGATTATAATCATATAGACCATACTCAGTTTTATCAAGCAAAATATTTTTTATCATTCTTCTCTTTTCACCATTTTTTTTATAAGCAAAAATTTCATCTTTTGCTTGTTCTAAATAATCATAAATAATTTCTTTTGAAATTTTATTAAATAATATTTTATTAGAATCAAAATTACCATTTTTATCTAATCGTCTACCTAAACGAGAACTATGATATTTATCAGTTATAATAGGATTTGTTCTTTTATGAATAGCGTGCTCTGTTTCATGTCTTGAGGTTTCAATATATTCTTTTTTAGAAATATTAATACATTGTGTATCGTTTATCGCTGTAATTCCAGTTTTAAATCGAGATGTAAAAAATCCACCAGTAGTTTTTGAAGCATTTGGGCTGGAAGATAATTCATTATAAGAATCTGCATCTCTAATTATAAACTCTATGGAAAAAGGATTAATGTTAGTTTTTAATTTATTATTTTTCCAATAATCATTGGAAAGTGCTTTTGAATCTCTAAATAAAAAAGCTTTAAACCTTTCTATAAAACTTGAATCTTCTCCATAATCAAAACCTATAATTTCTTTCCAGATCTTTTTTGGATCGTTATTATGTTTTTTAAATAATTCCGTGTTATATTTTAACTCTTGTTTGTAATTCTCCAATTTTTCATTAGCTCTAGATTTGAATGGTTCTGGCATTTTTTCCAAAAGCTCTAAAGCTATCTTTCCACTTTCAGTATTTTCAAAATTTAAATAATCTATTTTTTCTTTCTCACACTCTTTAAACGAACTTAAGAAATTTTGCACCACCTCTTCTCCTGTTTTTCTAGATAATTCTAATAATTCTCTTACCTTATCTATTGCTACTTTACTTCTATTTTTCTTGGCATATTCAACTATTAAACTAACATTATTAGAACTTAAAACCTCTTCTTCTGTAAGTTCTTTTTTATTTTCTGTTATCAAATCAATATTATCAGAATTTAGAACTTCTTCTTTAAATTCTTTTTTCTTTTCTGCTTCTGGTTGAAACATCTCACACTTTTTGTAGTTATTAAAATTGAAATTCATATATGTTTTATTATGTGAAAATTATATCATTTT
>CAYMMH010000102.1:0-1873 GCA_964391525.1 uncultured Gammaproteobacteria bacterium
AAGTAGAAGTTAAGGATCCAATTTCTAAAACTGGAACCGAAGGTGATGTTCAAAGTGTTAGTAGTATGGCCGGTGGTTTTCAAATTACTACCTTAAAAGATGATGATTTAGAAGATTTAAAAAAACTAAAAAATATTTTTGGTGGTTATGGATCGGTTACGAATCAAGCCTCGGTAACTTATTTAAATAAGACTAAACAAAGTTTAATAATGGGAGTCGGTCCTGATTATATTTATATAGATAAATCAGAAATTGATAAAGGATATTTTTTCACTGATGATGAAAATAATTCCTTATCTCAAGTAGTGGTGTTAGGACCCAAAATAGCTGAAGAATTATTTGAAGATGTTGATCCTGTTAGTAAATATATAACTATAAAGCGAGGACGCTATAAAGTTATTGGAGTATTAAAAGAAAAGGGGGCCACGATGGGTTTTGATTTTGATAATTTGATTTTAATGCCGGTAAAAACTTTGCAAAAAAAAATGATGGGGATAGATTATTATTCATATTTTATTTTTCAAGCTGTTGATCCTTCAGAATCAGAAGAAACAGCTGAATTAATGAGAGATATTTTACGCGATAATCATGATATTGATGATCCGATTGAAGATGATTTTAGGGTTACAACTATGAAAGAAATGATGGATGCTTCTAAAACAGTTACTAATGCTTTAACTATTTTATTATTATTAATAGTGGCTATATCCTTAGTTGTGGGAGGAGTTGGAATTTTAAATGTTATGTATGTTATAGTTTCTGAAAGAACTCCAGAGATAGGTTTACGCAAAGCAGTGGGAGCTAAGTTTTCTGATATTATGAGACAATTCTTAATAGAATCAGTTTTAATAACTTTAGTGGGGGGGATAGTGGGAATATTTTTAGGAATATTATGTTCTTTTTTTATATATTTAGGAGCTAATTATTTTGGATTAGATTGGGATTTTGTTTTACCGATAAAATCATTTATTGTCGCTATTCTATTTGCTTTAATATTTGGTGTATTATTTGGTTTATTACCGGCTCGGAAAGCTGGAAAACTTGATCCAGTAGAGGCCTTAAGACGAGATTAACAAATATTTAAACATTTATTAAATTTACATAAGATGGATAATCTGCTAAAATATTATTAGTAATATTTATTATAATAATAAATAAAATGAGTATAAAATTATCTAACAATAGACCCGCTTTTACTTTAGTTGAAACGTTAGTAGTTATAACTATTATTGGAATATTAACTTCTTTGCCTATGGTTGCTATTCAGAATTCGCGTGAAAATACCAGAAACGCTAAAAGAATAGCTGATGCTAAACAAATGCAGATTGCTTTAGAATTATATTATCACGATAATGGTTTATATCCTTCTTCTTTAAATTCGGGGGAATCACTTTCATCTGGTTCTGTTGTTTATATGGAACAAATTCCTTTTGCTCCCACCCCTAATGATGGCACTTGTTCAGAGGAAGAAAATGCTTATACTTATATCAACCCTTTTCGTTTAGATTATTTTTATATAGCTGAAGATCAGCAGACTTATCATAATTGGGATTATGATAGAAATAATTATAATATTCATTTTTGCATAGGGGAAAAATCTGGCAGTCTATCAGCCGGAGAAATAGTAGCTTCTCCTAGAGGTTTAAATAATTGGTCGTGTGGTGATTTATTATTAGATTATCGTGATGGACAATATTATGAAACTGTCCAAATAGGTGAACAATGTTGGATGGCTGAGAATATGAGATATGATAATGATTGTACTTCAAAAGATTGGGTTGAATATAGTGATGAAGGTTGGTGTGGAAATTATAGCGAATTAGAAAGTATGGAAAGTTATGGTAAATTATATCAATGGAGTGCAGCTATGAAT
>CAYMMH010000103.1:0-1831 GCA_964391525.1 uncultured Gammaproteobacteria bacterium
AATCGGCGGATTTTTTGCTTATGATAAAAATTTTAGAGGCGGAGTTTCTTTAGCTACTGGAGATGTTAATGGTGATGGAGAAAAAGAAATAATAACTGTTCCAACTACTAAAATAGCCCCGGAAGTAAAGGTGTATAATAAAGACGGAAAGATATTAAAATCTTTTTTATCTTATGACACCACTTTTAGTTCTGGAGTAAGAGTTATGTCGGATGATTTAGATAATGATGGAAGTTATGAAATTTTAGTTGGTTCAATAAGTTTTTAAATTGATTTTAAACATTAAATTGATTATAATATAATTAAATATAAATTATATGACAAAAAATAAAAAAAATTCTAATATTCCGGAAATTAATGATAATGAATTAGAAATTAGTCCACCTAGGACCGATATTATTATAGAATCTGAAGATGATAATGAAAATAATTCCGTATCAATAAAAAAGGAAGGTGTTAATGTTAAAAAACATGGAAATTTAGTAGTTGGAAATGTAAATTTAATTTTAAATCCTATAAAGAAAAGGAATTTTGAATATTATAAGGAAAATATTTGGCGCTTAATAACTGATATTTTCTTATTATTATTAATAGTTACTTTAGTAATATTTTTGTTTTTTGTTAATAGAAAAATAAAAAGTAATGATATTGTTTTAAATGTTTCAGGGGATTATGAATCCTTGAGCGCCGGTTCTTTAGCTTCTTTTAAATTGGATTATAAAACAAAAATAGATTCTACTAATAATTCCGTAAACATTTCTTTACCAGAAAATTTTATTATTGAATCAGTATCACCAAATAATATTTTTAATTCTTCTACTAAAACTTTTAATTTAGGAAATTTAGAAAAAAATTCGGTTGGCCAAATTAAAATAAATGGTTGGGTTTGGGGTAATATTAATGATCGACAAACGGTAACTTTTAATTATAATTGCGATCAATGTGGTTCTGATGGTCTAAAAGATTATTTATTCTATAATTTAGAAAAACCAATAATAGATTTATCAATTATTAGTGATAATGATATTTATGTTGGCAGTGAATTCAATGGAATTATAAAAATAAAAAATAATTCTGATACTTTAATAAATGAAGCACGTATAGATTTTAATGATAATATAAATATTAAAAAAAGTGATTTAGATATTGAAAATGAAGTTTTTATTATAAAAAATTTAGCTGGCCAAGAAACACGAGATATTAATTTTTCAGCCATTATTAATAGTGAAGGGGTGGTTGATATTTGTTCTCAAATTACAGCTGATATAAACGGTAATTCATATTCTTTTTCTACTTCTAACTCATCTTTTGATGTTAAAAAAACTAAATTTACTGTAAGTTTATCTAACAATAAAAATAATGTTAATTTAGGTGATAGTATTTCTTATAAATTGGATTATAAAAATGAAGAAGCAATAACAGTTAAAAATATAAAAATAAATTTAATTTCAGCTAATCCCAATTTTTCAATATCTTCAGTAAAAGTTAACGGAGATTTAAAAAATGCTGAAATAAATAATAATATAATTACTATTTATGACTTATTGTCAGGAGAAAGTGGTTCAATTTCTTTAGATATTAAATATGATCAAAGAAAAATTAGAGCCAATCAGTCGTTATCTTTAGAGGCTAACATTGAATATCAAATAGATGGACAAGATATAAAATACAGTTCTTATTCTGAAAAAAATAAATTAATATCTCATGTTTCAGCTACCGCTAAAGCTTATTATTATAGTCCACAGGGAGACCAATTAGGTGTTGGACCTCTTCCACCGGCTGTTGATATGGCCACTAGTTATTGGATTTTTTTAGAATTTAATAATAATGG
>CAYMMH010000104.1:0-1704 GCA_964391525.1 uncultured Gammaproteobacteria bacterium
TTTAATCCTTATTCAACTAATGGTGGATTTTTTACCGATACTTGTAGAACAATGGGAGTTGGAAAAATAAGTAATGAGGCTAAAAAATTATTACGAGTTACTAAACAAGCTTTAAGTATTGGTTTATCCAAAGCTATTGCTGGTAATACTTTAAATGATATAGGAAGGGCAGTGGAGATATACGTAAAGAAAAATGGTTTTAGTGTTGTTAGAGATATGGTGGGTCATGGAGTAGGGTATATGGCTCATGAAGATCCTAATGTTTTTAATTTTGAAATAGGTGAAAAATCGCCTGAAAATGAGCTTTTAGAACCAGGAATGGTAATTGCTATAGAACCAATGGTTAATCAAGGAAAATACGGCGTTAGAGTGTCTAAAAATGGCTACACCATCATAAGTTCTGATAATTCTTTGAGTGCTCATTTTGAGCATTCTGTAGCCATATTAGATAAAGGTAATTTAGTAATAACAGGAAAATAATATGAAAAATTATTTAGGTATTGATTGGGGCGAAAAACGAATAGGATTAGCTTTGGCTGATAGTGATAATAATATTGCTACTCCTTTTAAAACAATAGAAAATATATCAAAATTATTAGAAATTATTAAAGAAGAAGAAATTAATGAATTAGTGGTGGGATTGCCAAAAAAAATGTCAGGAGAACAAGCTGATAATATTAAGTTTATGAAATTTGTAGAAATATTAAAAAAAAGATTGGTAGATAAAAAAGTCAAAATTAATTTTATAGATGAGCGTTTAAGTAGTGTCCAAGCTGATTCTTTAACTTTCAAAGGTATTAAACAACTAGGACGAGATAGTTTATCGGCTATGATAATTCTTCAATCTTTTTTAGATAGAAATTATGATAAAAACTAAAGCCATTGTTTTAAGTCGTAGAAATTGTAATGATTATGATAGTTTGATTTCTTGTTATTCTTTAGATTTTGGCAAGATTTGTTTATTAGCTAAAGGATTAAAGAGACCTAAGGCTAAATTAGCTGGACATTTGGAACCGTTAAATATTATTGATCTCATGATTATAAAAGGTAGAGAGAGAGATTATATAGGTAGTGCCATTTCAGAAGATTCTTTTCTTAATATAAAAAGAAATTATTATCTTGTAGATATAGCTGGTAGGAGTATAAATTTTTTAAATGGATTGATATTTCAGAATCAAGCTGATTATAGTATTTTTTTAATCTTAAAAGATTTTTTAGCTGAATTAAATAATTTAAAAGATAATGATAAAAAAGCGGAAGTATATTTAATTTTTTTTCAATTAAGACTATTAGATATTTTAGGTTATGATTTTGATTTTTCTCATTGTTCAGTTTGTAATAAAGGAAGTGTCTTTTTTAATTTTTTTGATAAAGAAGTATTATGTCAAGATTGTTTAAAAACAAAAAATGTTTCAATGACTAAGATTATAAAGATAGATAGGGGAGTAATAAATCTTAAGAAAGAAATATTGCAGGCAAATTTTAAAGATTTAAGAAAAATGAAAGTTAAGGATGGGGATTTAAAGAAGATGAAGCAGTTAATTGAAGTAATAAGAAAAATAATATAATTAGTGTTGAAAAATATATAGAAGTATGTAATCATATCTATGTTTTTAGGAGAGTTCGCATAGCGGTCTAGTGCGCACGCTTGGAAAGCGTGTATACCGAAAGGTATCAAGAGTTCGAATCTCTTACTCTCCGCCA
>CAYMMH010000105.1:0-1701 GCA_964391525.1 uncultured Gammaproteobacteria bacterium
TTTTTATGTTATAATAATTATATAAAAAAAATAATTTTATATAAATGAAAAAAGAAATATTAAAAAAAGATTTTAAAGTCGCTTACTTAAGTATGGAAATTGGTTTTAATAATGATGTAAAAACTTTTTGCGGAGGATTAGGTATTTTAGCTGGAGATATATTACGCTCGGCCTCAGAACTTTATTTTCCCATAGTTGGAATTACTTTGTTTAATAAGAAAGGATATTTTAAACAAAAAATTTCCAAAAATTATCGTCAATTAGAATTAGAAGATAAAAGTGATTTATCATTGTTAACTCTTACTAATATAAAAACTTATATAAAGATTGGCGATGATAAAGTTTTAGTTAGAGTTTGGAGTTATTTTTTAAAAAGTAATAATGGAATAGAAATTCCTATTTATCTATTAGATACTGATTGGCCAGAAAATAAAGAAAAGAATCGTTTATTGAGTCATAATCTTTATGGTGGAGATATAAAATATCGTTTAAAACAAGAAATAATATTAGGCCGAGCTAGCATAAAAATTTTAAAACTTCTTGGTTATAATAAAATTGAAAAAATTCACTTAAATGAAGGTCATGCAGCTTTAGCTACTGTTGAATTACTTTCTCAAATCAAAAAAGGAAGTGAACGAGAAAAAATTAATGAAATTAGAAAAAAAATAGTTTTTACAACTCATACCCCTATAAAAGAAGCTCATGATGTTTATTTTGATGATTTTTTATTAAAATATCAATCTGATTTCCCTATTCATTTAGAATCTTTAGTAAAAGAAAGTCAAATTAATTTTTCTAACTTAATTATATTTTTTAGTTCCTATATTAATGCTGTTTCTAAAAAACACGCTACTGTTTCCAAAAAAATGTTTCCAGGAATGAAAATAGATTATATAACCAATGGTGTTAATTCTATTTTTTGGACAACATCGGAATTTGCTTCTTTGTTTGATAAATATATTCCGGGTTGGAAAGAAAATAATTGTTTATTAAAAAAAGCTGATAATATCCCCTTAGAAAAAATTGATAAAGCTCACAAAAAAAATAAAGAAAAATTAATTAATTTTGTAAATAAAAAAAATAAAGTTAATTTTTCCAAAAATGCTTTCACTATTGTTTTTGCTCGTCGTTTTGCTCCATATAAAAGACCATTATTTTTATTACACGATATTAATCGTTTAATAAAAATGAAAAAAAAACATGGTCCAATACAAATTATTTACACCGGTAAAGCTCATCCTCGAGATGAAATAGGAAAAACAATGATTGCTGAAGTAAATAAAATTATCAATGAATTATCAAAAGAAATAAAAATGGTTTTTTTACCTAATTATGATATGAATATGGCCAAGCTATTAGTTTCTGGATCTGATTTATGGTTAAATAACCCAATTTTAAAAAATGAAGCTTCAGCTACTAGTGGAATGAAAGCGGCTCATAACGGAGTTCCTCAATTAAGTACTTTGGATGGTTGGTGGCCAGAAGGTTATTATAATGGTTTAACTGGTTGGAGTATTAAAGAAGACGGTTCAAAAAATAATCTTTATGATATTTTAGAAAATAAAATACTTCCTCTTTATTACCAAAAACCATTAGAGTATTTAAAGATAAGAAGAAATGCTATAAGTCTTAATGCTTCTAAATTTAATACTCAAAGAGCCCTTAAAGAATATATTAAAAAAGCCTATAAAATGTAATGAT
>CAYMMH010000106.1:0-1671 GCA_964391525.1 uncultured Gammaproteobacteria bacterium
TTACCCAAATAACTTTATTAACATCGGTTTCTATTTCTAACCAAGCTCCGCGATTTGGAATAATTTTAGCTCCATAATATTTTTTACCTCTAATATATTCAGCGGTAAACATAACTCCGGCACTTCTTATTAATTGAGAGATTACCACTCTTTCAATTCCGTTGATAATAAAAGTTCCATTATCAGTCATTAAGGGAAAATCACCTAAATAAACTTCTTGCGATGTTTCTTGTGCGGTCTTTTTGTTTTTTAAAATAGCTTTTATTCTTAGAGGGGCTTCGTAAGTTATATTTTTTTCTCGACTTTCAACTTCATTAAATTTAGGTTTATCTAAATAATATTCCCCAAAAGAAAGTTCCAATTCTCTGTTATTAAAATCTACTATAGGAGAAATTTCATCAAATAATTCGGCTAGACCTTCTTCCAAAAACCATTTATACGAATCTTTTTGTAATTCTATAAGATCGGGAACGGGCATGATTTCTTTAAAATTAGTAAAATATCGACGTTCGCTATTTTTAATATAATTTTTTACAGTAAAAGAATTAGACATAAATTTAGCAAACAAGAATTAACTTGTTTATATGAATTAATTTGTAAATAATTAACAAAGAAACAAAAAACCAGCAAAAAAATTGCCAACACCACATCAGGCTTGGTTTCCTAGCTGTTTAAAAGTTTATTTAATATAAATACTCACTTTATATTAAGATTAAGTTTTTATGTTTGTATAATATAATAATAAATATATTTTGTCAATCCACAGTTTTAAGGGACTTTATCCACAGGTATTAATAACTTTCTATATAGCTAAAAACAGGGCCAACAGACAGAAATTGCTGTCCATTAACCTTAGAAACTATCATTTTTAATTTTACTTTACTAATATCATATTTTACTATTTTTTTACTACTTCCCTCAATACTTAAAACTTTATTACTAGCCTTATTTAATTTATAAGTTCTGCCAAACAAAGCGATAAACTTAATATCAGAATCATTTAATGTTTCTGAATTTAATTCTTTAATCATAATTTCTTTAGTTCTGGTTAAATTTAATTTTAGATATTCTAAATCATTTAAAACTGATTTTAATTCGTCACCTATTTTTAATAATTTAAACATATCAATTATCATATTAACATTTGATATCTGTTCATTAATTAAATTTAAATTTGGTTCTATATAATTATAGTTCAAAAAATTATTGTCAACGATAGTTGATAATTCTTGATTTTTTTGATAAATATCTAAAGTATCGGCTGGTAATTGTAAATTAACCCAAAAACCAACAGCCGAAAATAGTTCTTGTCTTTTCCATTCAGAATTCTTAGCGTAAATAGGCATTTTGTTTCTATCATTTTGTAAAAACTCTTTTATCATATTTAATGTTTTCCAATAATTATTATAATGCCAAATATTTGAAAATTGAGATATTTGTGCTTTGATAGAGGACATTTGGTTTGAATAATTATTATATTTAGTATTTTCAATATAATAATCATTACCCGATATACTATTCTCATCAATTAAAGCTAAAACATCCAAAGAAAAACCATTACAACGATAAATACCTTCTTTTGTTTTACAAAAAGTTATATTATTTTTAGCTGTAGATGTTCCTTGATAATCTAAAACATTAGGATAAGACAATTTATTAAAAATATAATCG
>CAYMMH010000107.1:0-1651 GCA_964391525.1 uncultured Gammaproteobacteria bacterium
ACCAAAGAAAAGGTTTTATAAATTTTGGAGGCATATTTTAAATTATACAAAAATAAGTCCTATACTTTATAGTTAGTATCAAATAATTAAAAATCATATCTAGTCGGATGAACATAATTAGAATCACCAACATTTATAGCCGTTAAACGTTTTAAAATAAAATAGGTTATAGACCAAGATAGAAAGACTATTACCAAACCAACGGCAGCATTAGCCAATATTTTTTTAGCTTTACTTATTTGATCTTCGTTACCGCTTGCTGTCATCCATAACACACCAGCATAAATCATTAATACCACTAATAAAATTCCAATAATAGATATGACTATATTTATTATTTTTATTACTCTATATCTTACATCTTCAGGATTTGATTCTTCTCCATAAACTGAACCTATTCTGTCCATTCCTAATTGAGACGTCCATAAACCGCTTCCATTATTCTCATTTTCAGAACTTGTAGCATCGGCCAAAGATCTATTAACTCCAAAAGAAAATAATAAAATAAATAAAATAGAAAAAGTAAATAAAATAATTTTCGCTTTTTTCATAAAATTGTGATAATATTTTATATATTAAATTATATATCATTTTTAGAAAAAAAACAAATGGAACTTAAGAAAAAAATAGCTTACAATACAATAATTCAAATCATAGGAAAAAGTTTATCAGTTTTTTTGGGTGTAATCTCTTTGGCTATAATGACTCGTTATTTAGGAACTGAAGGATTTGGAGAATATTCCACCGTTATAACTTTTGTATCTTTTTTTGCTATGTCAGCTGATTTGGGATTGAATTTAATAACTACTAAAATGATTAGTGATCCCAACGAAAAAAACTCTAATAAAATTTTAAGTAATTTATTTTCTATACGATTTTTTTCAGCTCTAATTTTATTGGGATTAGCCCCACTTATTATTATTTTTTTTCCCTATAGTAATGTTATAAAAATTGGAGTGCTTATTGCCACTTTATCTTATCTTTTCCCGGCCCTTAATCAGATTCTAATAGGTCTTTTTCAAAAAACATTACAAATGGGAAAAGCTATGACAGCTGAAATAATAGGAAAAGTATTTTTAGTTATTATAATATTTATTTTTATAAAATTAGATTGGGGATTAAACGGAGTTTTATGGGCCGCCGTTATCAGCGCTTTTGTTAATTTTACTATTAATTGGTTATTCGGAAAAAAATCGGCTAAAATAAAGTTTGAATTTGATTTTACTATCTGGAAAAAAATTTTTAAAAATTCTTGGCCCTTAGCCGTAACCATAATTTTAAATCTTGTTTATCAAAAAAGCGATATTATTATATTATCTCTGTTTAAAAACATAAGCGATGTCGGAATTTACAGCTCCGCTTATAAAACTACCGAAGTTATCAATACTATACCATATATGTTTATAGGTATAATGTTACCCTTTTTTACTTCAGCTTGGATAAGTAAAAATATTGATTTTTTTAAGAAAACAGCTCAAAAATCTTTTGACTTTATGATAATCTTATCAATTCCGTTACTGATAGGAACTCAATTTACCGCCAAGGAAGTCATATCTTTAATCGCCGGAAAAAACTTTTCTGATGGTGGAATGGCCCTACAAATATTAATGTTATCAACCGTATTATTATTTATAAGTTGTGTTTTCTCTCA
>CAYMMH010000108.1:0-1631 GCA_964391525.1 uncultured Gammaproteobacteria bacterium
TACAAATGGTTCTTTTACTCGTAGTTGGAGTACTTATATTTGGTCTTCAATATTTGGTCCTGAAATTCTTGAAGGCCGTGCAGGATATCGAGCTTTACATTATTTATCCACTACTTTTTATCCTAGCGGTGATTATTATGCCTATGGCTTATCTGTCCGTTGTTTGAAAACCAATTAATAATAGAAATCTTATTTGTTTATAAGAAAAAAGTTATTTTTTTTAATGATTTTTGTTTCAATAATTATTTATATATGAGAGGTGGTTTTTTATTATATTTTTTTGTATAATGAATATGTAATTAATATTTTTATGCCAAAAAGATTTTTATTGGAGCTGTTTTTATTATTATTACCTACAAAATATTTAATAAACAATAATGAATAAAAAATAATTTAAATAAAGATATGATTTTAGAAATAGATAGTCTGTCCAATCCTAAAATAAAAGAAATAGCCAAATTATCAAAAGATGGACAGTTTAGACAAGAAAAAAACATAATTATAGTTGACGGAAAAAGAGAAATAATAGAAGCTATAAAAAATAAGTGGGAAATAGAAGAATTTTTTTATTGTTTAGATTTTCTTGATAAAAAAGAAAAAATAGATAATAATTTTGGAGTAGAAGAAATTATAAAATTAGCCCATAAATCTTACAAGCTGTCAGCCAAAGCTTTTGCTAAAGTATCTTATAAAAAAAATCCGGATGGATTTTTAGCGGTTTTAAAATTTAAGAAAATAGATTTAAGTAATATAAAATTAAAAAAAGATCCTTTAATTTTAGTTTTAGAATCAGTCGAAAAACCGGGTAATTTAGGTGGTATAATCAGAACAGCTTATGCTTCTGGTGTTGATTTAATAATATTAAATGATCAAAAAACTGATATTTTTAGTCCAAACGTGATAAGATCTAGCACTGGTTTTATTTTTTCAACTCCGTTAGTAATAGCATCTATAGAAGATACTTATAATTGGTTAATAAAAAATAAAATACAAATATTAAGTACATCTATTAAGGCCGAACAAAGTCATTTTTTAACTGATTTTAAAAAAGCTAGTGCTATAGTTTTTGGAACAGAAGCCATAGGTTTGACTGATAAATGGTTAAAAAAGAAAACTAGAGCTATAAAGATTCCAATGATTTCGGGAGTTGATTCTTTGAATGTTTCGGTAAGTGTCGGTATAATAGTATATGAAGCTATGCGTCAAAGATTAAAATTTTTTAATAAATAAAAATTATGAATTGGTTTGTTTTTACTATTATTTCTTATTTAATGTTAGCCTTTGTTAATTTAGGCGACAAATTTATAGTTGATAAATTACTTAAAAGTAGTCGCACTTATACTTTTATAGTTTGTGTTTTGGGCGGAATAGTTATTTTATTAGCTCCTTGGTTTTTAAATTGGCCGGGAGTTTCTTTTTTTATTATAAATCTAGTTGCCGGTTTTTTATTTGCTTTAGCCTTATGGTCCATGTATGAAGCTTTAAAAAATGGTGAGACAACTAGAGTTACGGTGGTAATAGGAAGTATTATTCCGGTATTTACGATATTTTTTTCTTTATTTTTTTTAAGAGAGAAATTTACTGTTAATCAATGGATAGGAGTTTTATTTTTAATTATAGGTATGATTATT
>CAYMMH010000109.1:0-1615 GCA_964391525.1 uncultured Gammaproteobacteria bacterium
TTACTAATATATAGATATGGTATCATTTTTTGTATTGGGGTTCAATGTGATTATATTTATTTTTGACAATAAGAACAAAAATGAGTTCCCCGTCCGGCTATTTTAGTTTTTTTTATAATCCGACCACACTTATAACATTTATCACCATCTCTATTATAAACTTTTAATAATTTAGAAAAACCACCGCTTAATCCTTTAGCGTCAACATAGTTACTAAAAGTAGTGCCACGTTTTTTAACTGCTAATTTTAATATTCTTTTAATGTTTTGAAAAATTATTTTTTTTTGTTTTTCATTTAAATCTCCAACTTTTTTTTGAGGATTAACACCCGAAGCAAATAAAGTTTCATCAGCATAAATATTACCTATTCCAGCTATTAAGCCTTGATCTAATAAAAAAGCTTTTATATTTCTTTTAGGATGTTTATTCATTAAAATAGAAAAATTTTTCCAAATAAATTTAGTTGATAAGGGTTCTAAACCAAAACGCTTTTTTTCTAAAGCAAATATAGTCGGACCAACAATTTTAACATAAGCAAAACGACGAGCATCATTCAAAACTAATTTATAACCATTAGAAAAGAATATTTGAAAACGAACATATTTTAAATCATTAATCGTAAAATCTTCATTACCGGAATGTCCACCAGCCAATAAAATTTTTTCAACTTCCGATTTCACTTTTAATTTATTATTACGACAAAAAATTAATTGCCCAGTCATTTTTAAATGAACCAACATTTTAGCTTCATGTTTATTAAAAGAAAAAACTAACATTTTTCCCAAACGTTCTATTTTTGAAAAAGAATCACCTCTTAATTTTCTTAAAGACGATAAATTTAAATTAAGCTTTTTATCATTAATAATAAAAGTTTTTATTTCTTTATTTAAAACAAAACGGCATAGACCGCTTCTTATTGTTTCCACTTCCGGTAATTCTGGCATAAAAAATTATTATTTTAAATAGAAAAGAATAAAAAATACTACTCCCAATATTAACAATAATATTAAAAATATTTTTAGAAAACTTAAACCTATTTTATCTGGATTTATAAGCATAAAAAGTGGGCCGAGTAAGATTCGAACTTACGAAGGCTAACGCCAGCAGATTTACAGTCTGCCCCAGTTGACCGCTTTGGTATCGACCCCTAAAATTATAAAAAGACATTTTCTATTCTACAAGAATAAAAAAATATGTCAACAATTCTTTAAGCTCCTATGGCCTTAATAATAAATTTTACTAAAGCATAGGATAGAAATATAACTGCTAGACCTACGGCAGCCCACATTAAAATATTTTTACCCTTAGTAACACTTTGTTCATTACCAGAAGCAGTCATCCAAGTAAAACCACCATATATAAACATTAATAAAGCTAAAGATCCAACTATCCCTAATATAGCATCAATCACTCTTCCTATTAATGTTTGAACAGAAGTAGTGCCTAAAGGATTAGACAATTGAACAGACGAAGAATTTTTATTTTTAGTGGAACTAGAAGTGGTAGCACTAACTGTATTAAATTGAGCACCAAAAATTACTGTTGAACAAAAAAACAAAGACAAAACAAACAAAGATATCTTTTTATAATTCATAGTATTAAAATTAGTTTATAT
>CAYMMH010000110.1:0-1610 GCA_964391525.1 uncultured Gammaproteobacteria bacterium
ATATTAGCCAAATTAATAGCTATATAAAACCTTATTTCATAATAAGGTTTTATATATCCAAAAATTATTTATGTATTATTGTGAATATTTCTATGAATTTCATTTAAGTAAATTTCATGACTATTCTTTATTTTACTAAGTTTTTTCTTAAATTTATTTTTGTAAAAACATCTTTTATTAAAAACATTTTTAGCTGTTTTTAATAAAACATCTGACCTTAAATCATCTAATTCCACCACCAACTCTGGACATTTAATAAAATTAGCAAAACTTTTATTTCTCAAATCATAAGCTAAATTTATTTCTGGAGTTACGGCTCCAAAAGCTATCACACAAGAATGAAGCATCATACCTACTATTAAATCCATTTTAGAATAAAGATATTTTTGTTTATAGGGATGAATATCAACAATTTTAAAAATAGGAAAATCAAGTTCTCTAATTATTTGATCTTCACCAGGATGATGTTTTAAATAATAAATTCTAGCTCCATATTTTTTAATAAAATAATCAGCCACTTTTTTATAAGAATTCAAAATTTCTTTTTTGTAACGACCAAAACCCAACCAACCGGAATAATTTAGATTAAAACCTATTTTAATAACATTAGAATCTAAATCAAAATCATCCATTTCGGATTTTGTCATCTTTTTCTCTTTTAATAAAATGGCCGGATCACCAATTAAACTTATCTTATCAGAAGAAGCTCCATTTTTAATTAAAAAATTTTTAGTGTAATTATCTCTTAAGCCTGTTAATTTAGCTTTGTTTATCAAATAAAGTAAAGAATTTAATTGATCATCATTTAAACTTTTAGCTCCTATCTCTTGTATATATCCAGTTCCGAAAATAAAAATAGGTTTTTTAATTTTAGATATTATTTCTTTAGAAAAAGGAAGAAAATAATGATAGAAAATTCCACCACCACCAATAATCACAAAATCACAGGAATTTATTTTTTTAATATCGTTAATACTCCCCTTACTTAAAAACTCTATGGGAAAATCAAAAAATTCAACATTTATAAATTTTTTTGAAAGTAAATCTTTTACTGACATGACGATAGCCACATCACCTTTATTTTTTTTATCCCAAACATGAATATGGGCTATTTTTATTTTTTTCATTAAAATAATTCTATTTATTTAAAAATAATAAAATTAAAAATACAAAAAAAATAAGAACAAGAATACTGGCTCCTGTATAAAATAATAATTTAATTCCATCTTTTTTTTGACCATCGATATAAAGCATAATTGGTTTAGCTAAAACTAAAGAACCGGTAATTAAGGCCGAAAAAACAAAAATTAATAAAGCTAAGATAGGAGCAATTAATTCTTGATCATCTCCCCCCAACCAATTATTAGCTTTATACATAAAAGCCGATAAAAGAAAAATATATGCAAAGACTCCAATGGCTTGAATTATTCCTCGTAATACTAATTTTGATTTTTTCATAATTTTAAATTTATATATTAAAAATTAAAGCATTAAATAAGCTATTAAAAGATAAACTAAAACACTTAAAATATCTTGAATAATAGTAGCTATCGGACCAGAAGCATTAGCTGGATCTAATTTTAACTTATAAAAAATAAAAGGAATTATTA
>CAYMMH010000111.1:0-1604 GCA_964391525.1 uncultured Gammaproteobacteria bacterium
TTAATTCCTCTACTGGTAATAAAGAAAGAGTTGGTCGTTTGGTTAGAATGCATGCTAATCATCGTGAAGAAATAAAAGAAATAAAGGCTGGTGATATTGCTGCCGTTATTGGATTAAAAGATACTACAACTGGAAATACTTTGTGTGATGAAAAAAATCCTGTTTTGTTAGAATCTATTATTTTTCCAGAACCAGTTATTAAAATTGCTGTTGAACCTAAAACTAAAGCCGATCAAGAAAAAATGGGTGTGGCTTTAAATCGTTTAGCGGAAGAAGATCCTACTTTCAAAGTAGAAAGTGATGAGGAAAGCGGACAAGTTTTAATTTCCGGTATGGGTGAATTACATTTAGATATTCTTGTTGATCGCATGCGAAGAGAATTTGGGGTGGAAGCTAATGTTGGTAATCCTCAAGTTTCTTATCGTGAAACTATAAAACAAAAAGCAGAAGCTGAACATAAATATGCTAAACAATCAGGTGGTCGTGGTCAATATGGACATTGTTATCTTCGGGTTGAACCACAAGAAGTTGGTAAGGGTTATGAATTTGTTGATGAAGTAAAAGGAGGAGTTATCCCTAGAGAATATATACCGGCGATTGAAAAAGGTGTTAAAGAAGCTATGCAAAGCGGTGTCTTGGTTGGATATCCTATGGTTGACGTTAAAACTACCGTTTATGACGGTTCTTATCATGAAGTTGATTCATCCGAAATAGCTTTTAAAATGGCGGCTATCTTTGCTTTTAAAGATGCTTGTCAAAAAGGAAATCCGGTGCTTTTAGAACCGATAATGAAAGTTGAGGTTACCACTCCGGAAGAATATATGGGAAATATTATCGGTGATTTGAATTCTAAAAGAGGACAAATTGAAGAAATGACCGAAAGAGGAAATGCCAAAGTTGTTTTAGCTAAAGTTCCTTTAGCTGAAATGTTTGGTTATGCTACTTCACTTCGTTCTATGAGCCAAGGAAGAGCTAATTATGTTATGGAATTTTCTCATTATAATGAAGTACCAAGAAATGTTTTGGAACAAATAAAAGAAAAAGCTGGGAAATAAAATAAATTGATACATAAAAAACAGAGATGAATAAATAATCATCTCTGTTTTTGTATTTAACATATTTTTATGTTATAATTTTATTATTAAAATTATTTATTAATTTACAAATCAATGTTTTTTAAAATAAAAAAAGAAATAGCCTTTACTTTGATTGAGTTGATTGTAGTTATTTTTATTATAGGAGTTATTACTTCTTTAGCAACTGTTTATTTTTCTCAAGTAAAGAAAAATAATAGAGATTATAAAAGATTGAGCGATATTACTGAATTACAAATAGCTTTAGAAAATTACAGATTTTTTGAAGGTGATTATCCTGATAATCTTAATTCTTCTACGGGAATAATAGGATCTGCAACTGGAAAAATTTTTTTAGACAATTTTCCAAGTATTCCCGAATATGTAAATTCTAATTGTTCTCCAACTTCTTATGAGTATATTTATGATGTTAGTAATAAGATTTATTACTTAAATTTTTGTTTAGAAGGCAATATTGAAAGTTATATAGCTGGACCGAAATGTGCTTATCCAGGAGGAATAAAAGATGGA
>CAYMMH010000112.1:0-1568 GCA_964391525.1 uncultured Gammaproteobacteria bacterium
TAATTGATAAAGAAAAAAAAGAACCTAAAGGAACTCGTGTTTTTGGTCCGATTGCTCGTGAAGTTAGAAGAGCTGGTTTTACTAAAATAGCATCATTAGCTCCCGAAGTTTTATAATTATATAATCCATAAATATGAAAATAAAGAAAAATGACAAAGTAAAAATATTAAATGGAAAAGATCGTGGTAAAACAGGAAAAGTTTTACAAATCTTTCCTGAACAAGGAAGAGTTAGTATAGAAGGTTTGAATATTTTAATCAAACATTTACGTCCTCAAAAAAGAGGTGAAAAGGGACAAAGAATAGAATTTCCAGGATTGATAAATATTTCTAATGTTGCCTTAGTTTGTCCTAAATGTGGTAAAGATACTAAGATTGGATATAAGAAAATTACGGGTGATGATAGTTCTACTAAAAAATTTAGAATTTGTAAAAAGTGCCAAGAAACCTTGGAATAAATTAGAAAAATTTCATAAATAAATTATTCAAATATGAATTTAAAAGAAAAATACAACAAAGAAATAGTTCCAAAATTAAAAGAAAAATTTTCCTATACCAATAATCTTTTGGTTCCTAAAATAGAGAAGGTTGTTATTAATGTTGGTTTTGGACGTCATTCCAAAGAAAAAGATTTTATCAGTAATATTGAGAAGACATTGATTGCAATTTCGGGTCAAAAACCTGTTTTTACCAAAGCCAAAAAATCAATTTCTTCATTTAAAATTAGAGAAGGTATGGTTATTGGGGCCATGGTAACTTTGCATGGAAAAATAATGTATGATTTTTTAGATAAATTAATAAACATTAGTTTTCCTCGAGTTCGAGATTTTAGAGGAATTAGTGAAAAATCAGTTGATAAACAAGGTAATTTAAGTATTGGTTTTAAAGAAAATACCGCTTTTCCAGAAGTTAGAGTAGACGATATTAATAATATTCATGGTTTGGAAGTGATTATAAATTCCAGTGCTGAGAATAGAGCTGAAGGTTTAGAATTATTCCGTTTAGCTGGCTTTCCTTTTAAAAAAGAAGAAAAAAAAGAAAAAAATAAAAAATAATTAATATAATATTATGGCTAGAACTGCATTAATAGTAAAAGCAAAAAGAAAACCAAAATTTACAACTCGAAAGATAAATAGATGTTGGCGTTGTGGAAGAAATAAAGGATATATGAGAGATTTTGATTTATGCCGTATTTGTTTTCGAGAATTAGCCGATAATGGAGATTTACCGGGAGTAAAAAAATCAAGTTGGTAAAATAAAAAAATATAAAATATACAAATTGTAAATTATTTCAACCTTTAAAATAATTTTCAATTTTAAATTAAAAATATTATGATAGATCCAATAGCAGACATGTTAACAAGAATAAGAAACGCTTCTTTAGTTAAAAAGGAAGAGGTTGTCTTACCAATGAGCAAAGTAAAATTTAATATTGCTAAAATTTTGGAAAAAGAAGGTTTTGTTTCCAATGTTAGTATTATTTCTGGTGGAGAAGATTTGAAGAAAAATAAAGCATCTAAATTTGATCAAATCAAGATAATTTTGAAATATGGAGAAGATGGTAAACCA
>CAYMMH010000113.1:0-1560 GCA_964391525.1 uncultured Gammaproteobacteria bacterium
TATAGTTTGTGGTAAAAATTCAAAAAAAAGAGTTATTTTTTCTAAAGCTTATTAAGGTTTAATTTTGTAATATTTTAAAAACGGTGTTTTTCAGCCGTTTTTTTGTTTTTGACAAATTACCGTTACTGGTATAATATGTATTTAATTCTTTAAAAATTTAATAACAAAAAATAATAGATATCATGAAAAAATTAGTGATTGGATTTATAGTTTTCAGTTTTTTTGGCTTATCAGCTCAAAATGTAACAATACGGGAGTTGAGTAATCCCGATGCTTGCAATAATACCTTATTTAAGGTTCAATTATTTTCCACTGGGGAAGCTTTATTTTTAGGAGAAACTATTGATTTATATAGTAATGGAGATTCGATTTTTGTATTATCAGGAATTAATAACGGCGGGGGATTTTCAGCCATAGAAAAGGATGGGGCAATTTATGCTTTGTCATTAAAAAATGATACTTGCCTTTATAATTGGGATAATAATACCAAAAAATGGCATAGAATTTATTCTAAGACTCCGACTTGTTATAAGTTTTCCGATTTTTACATTATTTCTCCCAAACAAGGATTATTTATTGGAGATAATTTATATGAAGATTCCATAACAATATGGAGATTTGATATAAATAATTCTTCTTTTCATTGGATTAAATCCTTTGAAAAACGTATATGGTTTAATGTCATGGAAGCAAGAGATAATGATGTGTTAATTCTTAGTTATAATTATAACTCGGATGAAACAATAATCATGTCTTACGATTATGATTCTGCTATTACCGTTGTTGATCGTTTTCAGTTTATCGCCGACAGATGGGCGACGATCGATCATAATATTTTTTATTTTTTGTCCGGAGACAGTCGGGATAGTTTAATAAAATGGAACTCAACTACATTGGAAAAAGAACTGGTTTATTTCGACTCGCTTCTTACATTCCATTGCCTTTCAATGTTTATGATGTCGGAAGACGAATTTATTTTTACCGGTGATTATGTTTACTATGTTAATATTTCATCTGGAAAAACAGAAAAATTGTTATCACCCATAAGTTCTTTTGGATATATAGGCTCTTCATATAATCAATCGCTTAAAAAAGCTTTGATTATTGGGAGTTATAATGGTAGAATTTTTGAAATGGAAAATAATGATAATAGCATTATTGTTGTTGATGACTATGATAGTACTGACATAATAAAGATTTATCCAAATCCCGTAAAAGATAAAATGATTATAGAAGCTTCTTTTTTTATCAGTAAAATAGAGGCTTATGATAACCTTGGTAAAAAAATATTTTCCGATGGAGAGATAAACATTTCCGGTCTTAAGCCCGGGGTCTATTTTCTAAAAATATATGATTTTTTTGGTAAAAACATTGTTACTAAAAAGATTATAAAGCAAT
Organism: uncultured Gammaproteobacteria bacterium; assembly: GCA_964391525.1. Lineage (GTDB taxonomy): Bacteria > Patescibacteriota > Patescibacteriia > Patescibacteriales > UBA12465. The sequence goes on from CAYMMH010000113.1 coordinate 1,399, forward strand.
AAAATCTACTCTTTCATTTTCGGGGGATTTGTTATGACAACAACCCCCTTTTTTATTTGGCAAAATATTTTTTTTATTGTATAATATAATTAGATATTATATAATATAGTTAGGCTAAGTATAGTAATTTGGTTTCTTATTATTATATTTTTTCGTTTTATT